>JACRBX010000179.1 GCA_016219225.1 Deltaproteobacteria bacterium | reverse complement strand
GAATATTTAAGCCCCTCAAAGGGGCTCACAAACAAAAACCAAAACCCGCGTAGCCGTCACCCCGGCGAAAGCCGGGGTCCAGGGCTTTTCCCAAACCTTTTAGAATCACTGGATTCCGGCTTTCGCCGGAATGACGGTCAAATCAAGGTTTGGTCTTCAAATGGAAAACATTAATTACTCGTTGTCGATACTGAAAACCCCCACTCCCGGAATTGTCGAACTCTGGGAGTCCCCCGGCAGAGCCGGGGGTTTACCTAAAAGCAATTAACACCCAACCCGGACCAGCCGGAACCAAGATTTTGGATATACAAAACATGTTAAAAAAACCTCAATTGGTCCGGGTCCAAGGTGTGTTCTTTAAGAAATTCTATCCATTTTGCGTAGAATTATATTCTTTAGTTACTAATAGGTCAGCCGTCCCGGCTGACTATCTAATGGTTTCAACACAATCGGCCTTCGGCCGATCCGACTATTGTCAGGCAGGATGCCTGACCTATTTTTATCTTTGCGCCTTTGCGATGAAAACAGTCTTTCAAAAAGCTAAACTGATACGAAATTTTGGAATTCTGAGTCAGGGTTCTTGAGGGGCTTCCAAAGCCGGTCTTTCTTTTCTTTCCACCAGGAGACGACGGATTCGCCGGTTGTCGGCTTCCAGAACGGTCATTTCTAAATCCTGAAAATAGACCTTTTCGCCAACCGCCGGGACCCTTCCCAGGATATGGATAACCAGGCCTCCCACGGATTCAAAGGTTTTTTCCTCAATTTCCAAATCAAAATATTGTTCGAATTCCTCAATCTCCAGGCGGGCATCGACTTCAACCCGGCCATCTTCCAAGGGTTTCAAGCGTGGTTCCTGGAGATCATATTCATCTTCTATCTCGCCGATGATCTCCTCGATAATATCTTCCATGGTCACCAGTCCGGAAATTCCACCGTATTCATCCAGGACAATGGCCATATGGATTTTTTTCAATCTTAATTCACGCAGGAGATAGACGATTTTTTTGGTTTCCGGAACAAAGTAGGGCTTTCGGAAAATATCGGCCGGGATGGACTGATCCGGGAGCAGATGCCAATAGGGCAAAAGGTCCTTGACATGGAGCATACCGACAATATTATCCGGATTTTCCTGATAAATAGGGAGGCGGGAATGACCATGGGCCAGGGTCAGATCAAGAATGGTCTGGATACTCACATCCGAACTGACGGCCAACATCTCGGTCCTCGGGACCATGACCTCCCGGACTATAGTATCTTTGAATTCAAAGATGCTTTGGATCATGTCCCCCTGTTCCGGGGTGAGCAGTCCTTGTTCTTCTCCCTGATCGATCAGTTCTTGAAAGTCTCTCTCTAAAATAGATTCCGGATGGGTTTCCGTTTTCTTTTTAAATAAGGAACGGACCTGTTCGATAAAACCTGGGGGATGTTCGTCTGGATTAGTACTCATAAGATATAGATATTTATATCAGTTTTATCTCCTAATGTCAAATTTATTTTCCTGTACGGGGTCAAGATCAGGGGTAAACCGGTCTGAAGTGAAAAACAGGAATACCTGTTCCATATTGTATTTTTATTCAATTCGGTTATTATACTTTAAAATCCTATTCAATCCGATCAGGCCCTGAAATGGAGGGGAAATTACTTGCCAAAGACCATAGTTGATATTGAACCCTCATATCCCGCTTGGGACGGGACACCACGAAACAAAAAAATGTGCATATCGAATAACAAATATCAAATATCGAATATCGAAGGAGTGCTATCTTTAAATTCCGAAATCCAAAATCCAAAATCCAAAATTGATGACCCATGGGATGTTCAAAGCCATGGGTAAGGTGATTTCTCTTGAATCCCTAAAAAATCAGAAGGCCGCCCAGAGGGGGTTTCGGGAATGGCGACGTCTTTTTAAATCCCCGGCGATCTTGGATGAACATACAAGGTGGTCCGATCTCCCGGATGAATTGATATTATTTTTAGCCGAAGACGATGAAGAAGGCCGGGCGATTATCAACGATCTCGTGATGGGATCACTGGATCTGGGAAAGGGATTTGAATTCGAATCGTTGCCTCCGGAAAAATTGCTGCCCCTTCTGGATGTCTATTTCTTCCTGATCGATCATATTCGTTTTGAATGTATGCGCCGGTTAGGGTGGATACAGGAAGTTCCTTCGGCAGACCAATCGATCATCACCATGATCAGAAAGTTCGACCATGCCGTCTACCCGTCCTTGTCGGGTTTTCCAAAACTCACCCCGAAGCATCCCGGATTTCCGGAATATTGCCGGCTCACCGATATCGATCAGCGGGTCTTTATCAGGAAAGCCATTCCGGAGGCGGTCAAGCAATTTAAAGAAAAAGTAAAATCAGAGGCGAATTCATTCAATTAGGACGCAGATTTTCGCCGATACCCGCAGATAACTATTCTTGATGGTCTCGTAAAAACTCGTCATTCCCGCGAAGGCGGGAATCCAGGATAACCGTAACCACTTAAAAGGACTGGATTCCCGCCTTCGCGGGAATGACGAAAAGAGACGAGTTCCTGCTTCCAAATAACTTAGCTTTTTTATTGCCAAGTTATTTTCTGATACAGCGCCGCAATGCGGCGTTTCATAGCTTTTTACGAGTTCATCTTTCTTTATATTCAAAATTCTGGCAATCTGCGTCGGTCTGCGTCGATCAGCGTCCAAAAAGGAAATTCCCATACCATCAAGTTAAGGCATCAAATTTTTACCCCGTTCCAGAGCAATGCGCAAATAGGTCTCGGCCCCGGTGGCCGGGGGCAGATATTGGAGATCTTCCGGTTTCTTGATCAATCGGAGGGCTTCGGCCGTACAGGTCGACACACAAAGGCCGCAACCGATACATCGGTTGAGATCAATGACCGCCCGGTCTTCGACCATATTGATGGCCTCCATCTGGCAGCGGTCTAAGCAGATCTCACAGCCGATACATTCCTCTCCATTAACCTGGGCGAAATAGTTGCTTTGGACTGCTTTGGCCGGCACGGGTTGTTTTTTCAAAGACTGCATCACCCCGCAACAATCTCCGCAACAACTGCACATGCCGCCTACTTTCTGGGCATTAAAGGGCTGCATGACCAGACCGGCTTCTTCGTTACGTCGGACGATTTCCTTAGCCTCTTCCTGAGTGATATACCGGCCCATATGATTATCCACATAAAAGTGGGCATGGGCCCCGAATAGAAAACAGGCTTCCACCGGTTTGTCACAGCCCTTATCTTCTATGCGGGCCATGGTCCGGCAGATGCAGGGGGCAACGGCGATGGTTTTCTGGCCCTCCAGAATCCCTAAAACATCTTCATAAGGGGCGACCGGCCAGTCGGCCACCAGTTGACGATTAATGGGAATGGTCCGCAAGACCGGGGTGCTGTAAGCTTGAATGGTCCGGTTGAAGGCCGTTTCAGAATATTCCTGCATCTCCCGGACAAATTCCCGGTCCAGGCGGTTGAGCTGAAACTCGAAAATGCCCACTACATAGGGAACAGCGGCATAGCGTACCGTGTCCCCTTTTCGTTGCCGGAAGAGCAACCCTTTAACCGCCATCTGCTCCATCAAGACGGCTGTGGCCTGGGATTCACGACCCAGTCGCTGGGCCACCTGTGAGGGTTGATCCAGGAGAGGAGATAAATGAACAAAAAGTTCTGCTTCCTCCTCAGTAAAGAGTCGCTTAAGTATCTTTAACTCCATCCGGTTCTCCGTAGCAGGAAAACCAGTGGCCAGATCGTCCAGACGCTCTTGCAATTTGACATAAAGTTCTTCCATAACGGGCCTCCTTGATTTGATCCTAAAATGATGAGTTCGTAAAATGTAGGAGATTTTAAAAACACGTCATTCCCGTGATAACGGGAATCCAGTGGTTTTACGTGAATACGACCGGCCTGGATTCCCGCCTGCGCGGGAATGACGCGTTTTTACATAACCATCAAAACTTCTTGCCCAATGTTTTCATATAAAACCCGCAGGCACCTTAACATGTAATTCCTTTGGAAATCAATGGGCTTTTTCACCTTCCGGACTTCTAAAAAGCTTCTATTTGACAGAAAATCATAAAGGGCATAGAATAGACAACTATTAGAGCCTGACCAAAGATATTTCAAATTAGTCTGTTCCTCGTTGCGGGTTACTCGTTTCTCGTTTTAGCGAGCAACCAGCAACAAGTTGCCGTAACGTAACGAGGAACGAGCATCGAGTAACGAGTAACATTTTTTATGTTATAGATAGCGATTACGTTCAATTCGGGGAGTGCACGGGAATGGAAGAAATAAAACGTCCGGTCATTTTAATCATTGACGACGATGAAGTTATCCGGGATTCTTGTACCAAGGTCCTGCTCAAAGAAGGCTATCAAGTCGAAACAGCCGTCGACGGGCCATCGGGTTGCAAAATAGCCAGTAAGATTCACCCGGATCTGGCCCTGGTTGATTTAAAAATGCCGGGGATTTGCGGTCCGGAGATCCTGGAAGAATTAAGTAAAATAGATCCTTATATGGCCAAGGTGGTCATTACCGGCTATGCCACGGTTAGTACTGCCGTGGAATCCATGCAGCATGGGGCCTCCTATTTCTTAACCAAACCCTTTGTCCCCGATGAACTGCGGATGGTCACCCAGGAGGCCTTGGAAAAAAGAAAAGACCGTCTTAAGGCGGAATTTTTACGAAAGGGATCCAGACCCATGGATCCTGCACTAACTGCCATTTTCCTGAAGGAAATTGAAGACCCCCTGGAGGAAATTGAAAATTTTTTTTCCGAACTCGAAGACCGCGGAATAATCCAGGGCGAGTTAGTGGGTCCATTTCTCAAAGCCAGAACACACATCCAGGATTTAAAACAAACGGTCAAAAAATGGCTGGCTTGAAAGATAGCCTTTTCTGGTGTTTATTAATTACCTCCTTATTTCTGGTCACCTGTAAGGCAGGGACGGAGGGGTTGGAGAAAAACATGTCCCAGTCTCTTCAAACCGCGCGGGAGGAAATGGTTAAAACCCGGATCAAGGCCAGGGGGATCAAAGATCCTCGGGTCCTGAACGCTATGCTCAAAGTGGAACGGCATCGGTTTGTCCCCGAGCATCTTAAGTCCCGGGCCTATGAGGACAATCCCTTACCCATCGGCGAGGGCCAGACTATTTCCCAGCCCTACATCGTGGCCTTGATGACCGAACTCCTGGATCTGAAAGGTGCCGATAAGGTTCTTGAAATCGGAACCGGATCGGGTTATCAGGCCGCTATATTGGCCGAATTGGCCCAGGAAGTCTATACGATTGAGATTATAACCCTTCTGGCCGATACGGCCAGGGATCGTCTGGAGCAGTTGGGTTATAACAACATCAAGGTTAAAGCCGGTGACGGCTATCAGGGATGGCCCCAATACGCCCCCTTCGATGCCATTATCGTGACAGCCGCCCCGGATCATATCCCGCAACCCTTATTGGACCAGCTAAAAGAAGGGGGGAGGATGGTCCTTCCGGTGGGAACCTTTCCCTACCAGGAGCTGAAAAAGATAATTAAAAAATCCGGCAAACCGGAGGTTACCAACATCCTTCCCGTCCTGTTTGTTCCCATGACCGGATCCCAGGTGAAACCCAAATAACAATGAGTTGAACGCCGAAACAGCCTTTTGAGGCGGGGACCGACGAAGCAGGAAAATAACTTCTCGGCAGGCGATAGGCAATGGGCTATAGGCTACCTTTTGCCTATTGCCAATATTGTAACAATTTAGCTCTGTTAAAAACTTGGAACTTTTACTTGAAAATTCTGACCTGCACGCACGTCATTCCGGTGAAAACCGGAATCCAGGTATTATGCCGAGCCGAAAAGAATCTGGATTCCGGTTTTCACCGGAATGACGGAGAGGTTATCGACGTTTTTTTTTCAAAAAGCTAACCTGATACGAATCGTTAACCATAAGAATTATAATGTAAATGGAAACTTCTAATTTAAAAACGCTTTTTTTCCCTGAATCCATTGCCGTAGTAGGCGCCTCCAACCGTTTCGGAAAGTGGGGCTTTAATTTAGCGGCCACCCTCCTGGTTTCTTCTTTTTCAGGCCCGGTTTATCTGGTAAATCCCAAAAAAGGTTTAGTTCTGGGTCGCCAGGCTTTTCCTGATCTGGGTTCCCTGCCAAAACCGGTGGATCTGGCCGTACTGGCCGTACCGGCCGACCGGACCATCCCTCTTATTGAAGAATGCGGCCGTCTGGGCATCCCCAATGCCCTGGTAGTAGCTTCCAACTTTAAAGAAGTGGGGGCGGAAGGGGCCCGGATCGAAGAAAAACTGGTCCAGGCCGCCCAGGCAGGACAGGTCCGGATAGTCGGTCCCAATACCATGGGAATGGTCAGCACCCCGGTCGGTCTGGAGATCCTCTTTATGCCCCTCGGGCTCAAGCCCGGTCCGGTGGATGTCATTTCCCAATCAGGAAATATCGGCCTCCAGATTATGGAATTGGGGATGAAGGAAGGACTGGGTATTTCCAGGTTTGTCGGTTCAGGCAACGAAGCCCTTTTGGGGGTGGAGGATTATCTTTCTTATTTTGGCCAGGATGAATACTCCCGGGTAATCGTCCTTTATCTGGAAGGGATCCGCCATGGTGAGCGTTTTTTTGAGGCGGCTAAAAAGATAACCCCCCACAAACCCATCCTGGCCCTGAAGGCCGGAAAAACCTCTCATGGATCCCGGGCGGCCCGGTCCCACTCCGGGGCTGTGGCCCAATCCCCGAAAATGATTTCCGATCTGTTCAAACAAGCCGGAATTATCGAAGCCCAGTCTACCGAAGAATTGATCGATTTGATCAAGACCTTCAGTTTGCTCAAGCCCCCGCCCGGAGATCGGTTGGGGGTCGTTTCCCTGGGAGGGGGCTGGGGTGTGGCGACTACGGATGCCGCGGCCCTAAACGGATTGAACCTTCCGACCCTTTCCTCTTCCCTGATAGAGCGATTAAATGCCTTACTCCCCCCTTTCTGGAGCCATCAAAATCCTCTGGACCTGGCCGGGACAACCAACCGCCGCTCTCATATCGAGGTCCTTAGAACCCTCTGTGCCAGCGATGAGATAGATGTCGTTATCGCCCTGGGGATGCTGGCGGGAATGAAAAAGTATCTCGGCCAGCTTTCCAAGTGGAAGGGATTGATCCTGAAACACAAGATTAAGTCCTTTTTCTCCAAGCCCTTTGGCTTCCTAAAAAGACCTCCGGTCCTTCCTTTCGGACAGGAACCGGAAAAGACGGGCTTGAAACAAAAAGGGGGATTCCGGGTGAAGGAGTTCAACCTCTGGAAAGATGCCCCCTTTGTCCATGAAACCAGGCGGATCATGGAAGCCTATAAAAAACCGATCCTTCTGGTTACCTTCCTTCCCGGCACAGCCGTTCAGATGACCCGGCGTTTTGGTTTGCCGGTCTTTGGTAATCCGGAGCGGGCCGTGGGTTCCATGCATGGGCTAATAGAATACGGTGAATACGTCAGAAGGTCACAGGAAGGCCGTTTCACCGTTCCGGAGAGGGAAAAACCAACAAAACCCTTGCCGGCCATCGTAAATGAATCCATAGACGAACATCAGGGCAAACAGATTCTGGAAGCTTACGGGATCCCGGTGACTCGGGAAGGGGTTGCCAAAACAAAGGGGGAAGTCCTTTCTCTGGCCCGGACCGTCGGGTACCCGGTCGCCCTAAAAATCCTCTCCCCGTCTATCCAGCATAAAACCGAACAGGGGGGCGTAATTCTTTCCATCCCAACCGAGGAGGAACTGGAACGGGCCGTCAGGCGGATGGAAGAAAGATTTCCGGCCCTCAAGAATCCGGATAACCCGGAAAGCCTGCTGATCCAGGAGATGGTTTCAGATGGCGTCGAAGTCTTTTTGGGTATGATCAATGACCCTCAATTCGGTCCCCTGCTGGTCGTCGGTCTGGGAGGGATCCTGGTGGAAGTCTTGAAGGATGTGGCCTTTGCCAAGCCCCCGGTTTCCGCCTTTCAAGCCGAACAATTATGGCGTTCCCTAAGAGGATCGACTATACTGGACGGCGTGCGGGGGAAACCGCCGGCCGACCTTCCGGCCCTGATCAAGGCCACGGTTGATTTCTCCTGTTTAATTGAAGATCTTGGCCGCGATTTTGAAGGGATCGATATTAACCCCCTGATGGTCTCATCATTAGGCCGGGGGGTTAAGGCCCTGGATGCCCTGTTTGTAACAAAAACACCAGGAACATGAAGACAGGTTCAAGGTTCTTCATCCTTGAAACTTGCATCTTGAAACTTGAAACTTTTTTTCGGGAGAAATTTTGATGAAAAAAAGGTTAACTGCTTCCATTATCGGCCTCTGGTTCTTATTGGTGGCCGTCAGCGCCCTCTGTGCCGGTGAGCCGGTTCATCTGCGCATCCTCCATTTGAATGATTTTCATGGGTTCGCCGACTCGCAGCTGCCCCTGGGAAGCCCTGACCGGATTGGCGGGATCAGTTTTCTGGCCGGTGAGGTGAATCGGCTGCGCCAGGATCAGCCTACCCTCCTCCTGGCCGCCGGCGACATGATCCAGGGTAACCCCTGGGCTAATCTTTCCGAGGGCAAATCATCTATGGAGGTGATGAATGCCATGGGAGTTTCAGCCATGGTCCTGGGGAATCACGAGTTTGATTTCGGGCAAGAGGTCTTGCAAAAAAGGATTCAGGAGGCTAAGTTCCCGGTCCTGGCCGCTAATGTCCAGGGGGTTCCTGGAATCCACCCTTATGTGATCAAAGAATTATCGGGAATCAAAGTCGCTATAATCGGTCTGGTGACCGAAAACACCCCGGTTGCCACCCATCCCAAGAATGTGAAGGGGGTTGTTTTTTCCTCCGCCGTGGCATCGGCCAGAAAGGCCTTGCGGGAGTTGGCTGATAAGACCGACCTGGTGGTCGTCCTCTCCCATCTTGGACTGCCGGCCGATCGCCGCCTGGCCAGGGCCGTCAAGGGCATCCAGGTAATCGTGGGCGGCCATACCCATACCCGCATGGAAAACCCTCTCAAGGTCAATGAAACGATTATTGTCCAGGCCTGGGAACATGCCAAGGTCTTGGGCGTCCTGGATCTGACGATTCAGGATCGAAAAGTAACCCACTACGCAGGAAAACTGATCCCTGTCCGTCCCGACTTGATGATGCCCGATCCCCTTGTGGCAAAAATCGTCGAGCATTATAATAATCAGGCCGCCGCTGTCCTGGATGAAATCATCGGCGAGACCCAAGTGGACCTGGAAGCCAAGGGTTCGCGGATCCGGGAAACCAATTTAGGTAATCTGGTGGCCGATATCCTGAGAGAGGATACCAAGGCCGATGTTTCCCTGATCAATGGCGGGGGATTGCGCAGTGATATTCCAAGAGGTCCCATCCGGATGAAGGATCTGCTTTCCGTACTGCCCTTTCGCAACGCACCCCTGGTCCTGAGGGTCACCGGAAAAGAGCTGAAGGCCATCCTGGAACATGGTCTGTCTGATTTAAGTGGAACTGGCGGCCAGTTTCCCCAAATTTCCGGGATGCGCCTCCAGTACCAATCCGCTTCCCCGGCCGGTGAGCGGATCACCCGGATCTGGGTAAAGGAAAAACTATTAAATCCTGATGAATGGTACACCCTGGCCACCAACGATTTCCTGGCCGCCGGGGGAGACGGTTATGGTGTTTTCGTCAGGATATTGGGAGCCAAAAAGGGGTATACGGCCCAAAGCCCCCGGGTTGTTTTTTTTGATTCCGGCATGGAAATCCGTCGTCTGGTAAGCGAATATATCAAAGCAAAAAAAATGATCTCGTCCTCGGTGGAAGGACGGATTCAAAAAATCGATTAGCCAGTGAAAATCTGGATTAATGGGAAAAAAGCAACCTTAATTCCGGGCATGACCGTTCGTCAGGCCCTGATCCAGACCGGTCTTTTTAAAGAGATCGAAAAAGGGGCCAGGGTTTTTGATGAATGGAACAATGAGGTAGGACTGGACGGGGCCTTGGAAGAAGGCATGCGGATTTCAGTTGCCTATCCCGAAAGGGAGTAAACAGGATTTACCGGATTATTCGGATTTTTTTCCTTTAAATCTTGTTAATCCTGTCAGACAAATTTTTTTAAGGAGATTAAATGATGGTTCAAGATGATATGGATATGGATTTTGCCCAACTTTATGAGGCCAGTGCCCGGACGTCCGGTGACCAGTCTTTTTCACCCGGAGAACGGGTAAAGGGAAAGGTGGTCCTCATGACCGCCGATACGGTATTTATCGACTACGGAGCCAAATCAGAAGGCTGGGCCGATGTGGAAGAATTCCTCGACGATAAAAGGGAGATGACCATAAAAAT
Organism: Deltaproteobacteria bacterium; assembly: GCA_016219225.1. Classification (NCBI taxonomy): domain Bacteria; kingdom Pseudomonadati; phylum Myxococcota; class Myxococcia; species Deltaproteobacteria bacterium. Next base: position 6,202 of record JACRBX010000179.1, on the reverse strand, counting down.
CGGGAGTGAAGTAGAACTGGCGTTTATCGGCTATGGGCCGTCAGGGGCCCATTTGGGTAGTTGCCTCCGAAAGGATGCCGGCGGGGCCGGGAAAGAGTTGCTCAGAAAGGCCTTTGAGTCCGGGCTGACTATCGAGGGTACGGTTACCGGAACCAATAAAGGAGGGCTGGAAGTCACCATTTCAGGGACCAAGGTCTTCTGCCCTTTTTCCCAGATGGACCTGACCTATTGTGACCGGCCCGAGCAATTTGTCGGGACAACCCAAAAATTCAAGGTTGTCCAGTTCGAAGAGGAAGGGCGGAATATTGTCCTTTCCCGGCGGGCGGTTTTACAGGAGGAACGGGAAGCCCTGGCCGCCGAAACCCGGAAAGGACTTATTGTGGGGGGCGTCCTTTCGGGTCGGGTGACCCGTCTGACCCCCTTTGGGGCTTTTGTCGAACTTGGCGGGATAGAGGGACTGATCCATATCTCGGAAATCTCCCGGAGTCCGGTCAAAAACCCGGCCGATTTTTTATCGAAAGATCAGGAAGTGACTGTTCAAGTCCTCAATCTGGAAACCGATGAAAAGGGAATCGAGCGGATCAGCCTGTCTATGAAGGCCCTGGAACCGGATCCCTGGGAAACAGAGCTTCCCTTCCTGGACGGCGATCTGGTCAAAGGAGTGGTTAGAAATCTGACCCCTTACGGGGCTTTTGTCGCAGTAGGCCCGGGCCTGGAAGGTCTGGTGCATATATCCGAAATAGCCCACAAACATATCCGTCATCCCCGGGAAATGCTCAAAGAAGACCAGGAGATCGTGGTAAAGGTTCTGGAGATCAATAAAGAACAACGGCGGATATCTCTTTCCATCAAAGAGGCCCCCTCAATATCGGATCTGGAAACCGATGCCCTGACCCTGGAAACGATCCGCACCGGCGATGTGATTCGAAGAAGGGTTAAAGCGGACCAGGTCAGTCCAATGGAAGGCTCCGAAGGAGGATCAATCCCGTCCGGACCGCAAGCCCGGGGCCCTCAGACCCTGCAAGTGGGGTTGTTGGTCAAAGGGGTGGTCCGTTCCATAAAACCTTATGGCTTCTTTGTCGACCTTCCCGAACTGGGCTCCCATCAACGGGGACTCCTGCATAAAAGCCAGTTAGAGGTTTCCGAAACGGGGCGCTCACCAAAAGGCCTCAAAGAAGGCGATGAAATCCAGGTGGAAATCATCAAAATTGATGATCAGGGCCGGATTTCGCTTTCCAGGCAGTCGGTTCTGGATAATCAGGACCGGGCCGAGTACAATGAATACCAGGATCAGGTGAAAGAGACCGGAAAATTGGGAACCATGGCCGATCTGTTTAGGAAGAAAAAAAAGTGAAAAGACATTTAAAGGAACGCCATGAAGCATGAAAATATTTTTTAGGGGCTATGGGCGATGGGCAATAGGCGATGGGCAAAATTAAATGGGTTTTTGGGCTTTTTTCGCCTATAGCCTATAGCCTCGTGCCTATAGCCTGAATTTTTTAATTTTCGAACTAAAGGAGCCTTTATATGACTTTGATGGAATTTTCCATGATCCCTTTAGACAAAGGGCCGAGCTTCAGTGATTATGTGGCCCGGATTTTGACCCTCGTTGATCAAAGCGGACTGAATTATCGCCTGAACCCCATGGGCACGGTGGTGGAAGGGGAATGGGATGATCTTCAGGCCTTGCTGACCCGTTGCTTCCGGGCCCTGGAAAAGGATTCCGGCCGAATCAGCCTCCAGGTCAAATTCGATTACCGGCAAGGCCCCGAATCCAGGATGGAGAGTAAAATTCAAAGTGTTCAGGCCAAGGCCGGCCGGTGCTTAAAAACTTCATAACATAAAAAAATCTCGTTGGTTAGATGGTATCTCATGAACACGGCGTTATAGGCATCAATATAATCGAAAGATCGTTTCCATTTTACTCCATATTGGCAAGGAGGCTGATGCCGATTTTTCAACCCTCCCCCCCCAAACACCGCCGACGACTTCCCATAAGTTGCCATCCAAGACGATTCAGAAAAACGGACAGGGCGTAAAAACCTGGGCAGAGAAAACATTTCCCGCTTCGTAATCCAGAGTGGAGGTCGAAAATAGGGCTTGACCTTACTTTCTTTCCTGAGTATATTTGCTCACTATACTGAGTAATTTGTCATAGCGCTGATAAGGGGTAAAAATGTATAAGCGACCTTGCTTTAAGGTTTTACTGGCGCGTCTGACTGAGCCAAGAAGATTTTTACAGGTCCTGGCAGGACCCAGACAGAGTGGAAAAACCAACCTGGCCCATCAGATCATGGAAGAATATCCTGGGAAAACCCATTATACCTCGGCGGATGAACCTGCCTTGAAAAACCGCTTATGGATAGAACAACAATGGGACAATGCCCGATTAATGATCGGTGCAGGCCAAAAAGGCCAAAGGGGTCTTTTGATCCTCGACGAGATACAAAAGATACCCGGCTGGTCGGAAACGGTGAAATACCTCTGGGATCAGGATACGGTCAAGAAAGTCCGGCTTCATGTCCTTATTCTCGGTTCATCTCCTTTGCTTGTTCAGCAGGGACTTACCGAAAGCCTGGCAGGACGGTTTGAAACCATACCGGTCACCCACTGGTCTTTTCCTGAAATGCGCGATGCCTTTGGATGGGGTCTTGAGAAGTTCCTGTATTATGGAGGATATCCTGGGGCTGTGCCCCTTACCCGAGATCGGGAGCGATGGGCGAGGTATATACACGATTCCCTCATTGAAACGACCGTCTCCCGTGACGTACTCCTCATGACCAGGGTTGACAAGCCTGCACTTTTGCGCCGTCTTTTCGACCTTGGATGTCATTATTCCGGGCGGATTCTTTCCTATCAAAAGATGCTGGGTCAATTACAGGATGCCGGAAATACGGTAACTTTAGCTCATTATCTGGAACTCCTCAAGGGGGCGGGACTTATTACGGGGCTTCCAAAATATGCCGGGGGGGAAGTAAGACGGCGTGGTTCAAGCCCAAAGTTTATTGCCCTTAATAATGCCCTCATGACCGCCGCTTCACCCCTCAATTATCAGGAGGCCCGGAAAAATCCGGATTTCTGGGGAAGGATTGTCGAGACCGCGGTTGGAGGGGCACTTGTGAACGGGACCACCGGAACGGATATAAAGGTTTATTACTGGGCGGGTCGCAACCGGGAAGTCGATTTTGTCCTCAATAGGGGAAAGCAGCTTACTGTTATTGAAGTAAAAAGCGGGGGCCAGAAGACAAGTCTGCCCGGGATCGATGCCTTCGCAAAAGAGTTCCCTGTTTCTAAAAAGTTGTTGATCGGAGCACAAGGCCTGCCCCTTGAAGATTTCTTTAATCTGAGCCCCCCATCACTGATGTGAAAACAAGACACTTTCTTCATCACAAGATCGAGACCGAAAAGAGGATCGCCCAATTGCCGCCGCTGTCCCAGGAGATCGTAAAACCCTCCCGGTGGAAACGTCTTTGGCACATGGGGACCACCTGGCTGATCCATCCCCGTCTGGCCTTTCATCTGGCCCTGCTGGCCATGATACTGACCCTGCCGGCCCTCTGGTTGGGCTGGCAATTAGATGACCATTTACATCGAACGGTTATGATGGGCCTCTCCCCTTTTAAATCCGGGCACCTTAAAATCTTTTCCGCCTTTACCTTCTTTAACGGTGACTCTGAAACGATTCGCCGCCTTATGGACCTGGGGGTTCTTCCCTGGTGGACATCCCCTCATTTTCGTATTGAATTTTTTCGTTACCTCAGCTCCCTGACCATGTGGCTGGATTACCGGCTCTGGCCCGATTGGCCCTCGCTGATGCATTTGCACAGCCTTTTATGGTTTGCCGGTTTAGTGGCGGCGGCCACTTGCTTCTACCGGCAAATTATGGGACCTGCCTGGGTTTCGGGTCTGGCGGCCCTGCTTTACGCCGTGGACGATGCCCACGCCCTTCCGGCCGCCTGGCTGGCCAACCGGAATGCCCTGCTGGCCGCCTTTTTCGGTATTCTCTGCCTGACCGCCTATGACGGCTGGCGCCGGCTGGGGAAAAAGTGGTGTGCCCTGGCCCACACGGCCTGTCTGGCCCTGGCCCTGCTTTCCGGCGAACTGGCCCTGGCCGTGGCCGGCTACCTCCTGGCTTACGCCCTCTTTCTTGATCAAAGCCGCTTAAGCCGCCGCTTCCTGGCCCTCCTGCCAGCCGCCTTCGTGTTCCTCACCTGGGCCATCCTGTATTGGTCCTTCGATTTCGGAACCAAGGGCTCGGGTTTTTATATAAATCCCCTGATCAGTCCTGTCGAATTCATCCGAGCCCTCGTCCTTCGTGGACCCTTTCTTCTTTTGGGACAATGGTCCCCCCTGCCAGCCGAATTAGGCACTATCATTTCCGGAAAATGGATCCTAATTTTTTTCCCTGTCCTTCTGGCCTTCCTGGTTTTCTTATCGGTGCCCTTGATTCGTCTTGACAAAGTTGCCCGTTTCTGGCTCCTGGGCATGACCCTTTCTCTGGTTCCTATTGCCGGCGTTGTTCCGGGCAACCGGCTGCTCTTGTTGGTCGGACTGGGGGCCATGGGCCTTTTGGCCCAGTTCCTGGGCGGTCTTGTCGAAACACCGGGGAAATTCTTTCTCAGAACCTCCTGGCGTATCCCGGCCTTAACTTTAGGAATAGTCTTGACGCTGTTTCACCTGGTCCTTTCCCCTCTTTCCCTGCCGGGTGTTGTTTATTCCTTAAAACCTTTGGGCGAATTTTTTGCTTCTCCCGTCAAAACCGTTCCCGATGATCCCCGAATCAGCCGCCAGGACCTCATCGTGGTCAATCCGCCGGACTATCTGTTTTCCATAAACCTCCTGGGCGCTCTGAAAATTTTGGAAGGGAAACCCCTTGCCCGAAGCATTCGGGCCTTATCCGGAGGCCCGGTACCCCTGGAAATTCAGCGGCTGGACGAGTGTTCGCTTCGGGTAAAAATTCATGGCGGGCTCTTCCAGGGCGTGACCGGAAGGTTATACCGTTCCCAAGAAGAACCCTTGACCTTGGGCCAGGAAATCCATCTGAGGGGCCTGTCCGCCCGGGTGATCCGAATGGACCAGGACTACGGACCGGAAGAGGTGGTTTATCGTTTTCCCGTTCCACTGGAAGATGCTTCTTTGCGCTGGCTTAAATGGGAAAAGGGCACCTATGTCCCATTTATCCCGCCTCCCATTGGTAAGTCGGTAGGGTTTTCGGGAATCAACCCCTTTGATTTTTTTCGAAAGCAGGGGCCATCATAAAAAACAGCCCCGCCGACTTCAGAGCGACCTTACAAATTAAGGAATAGGTTGTCCGACTCCTTAAATCCGGATCTTCTGCTGCGGGGGCCGGGCCAGCAAGGCAATGGGGATGCCGGCAAAACAAAAAACGGCGGCCAGGGTCAAGGGTAGAAAATAACTGCCCGTGGCATCGCGGAGGAACCCCGCCAGGACCGGACTGCCGGCGCTGATCACGGTGACTACCGGTATAGTCCAGCCGATTATCCGGGAATAGTTGGTCCGCCCAAAATAGGCCCCGATGAAAGTAGGCACCAGGACGATCATACCCCCAAAACCGATTCCCGTCAGGATCGAATAGAGGCCGATAAAAATCATTCCCCGGGCATTCATCAAGGCCAGGACACCCAGTCCCATACCGGCCAGAAAGAAAGCCGCCAAATAGCGGCTTTCGATTCTCATACCCAGAATACCGCCGGCCAATCGGCCGACGATGCTCATCCCGATCATCAACCCCAGGGCCGTGGCCGAAACCAGGGGAGAGAAGTTCAAGTCCTGGAGATAAGCCACCTGATGGGTGGTCAGCAGGCTGGTCACATACAAAATGATCGAAAACAGGGCCATCAACATCCACAAGGCCGGGGTACGAAAGGCTTCCTTGACGGACCAGTTCCTTAGCGTCTGGTAGACTTTCCGGTCCGGGGCCGGATGGCCCATTCCGGGCGCCCCAAGGCCCTCAGAGATACCGTCCGGGTGTTGGCCCAGATCTTCCGGTCGGTTTCTGATGAGGATTCCACCCAGGATGACGGTCAATAAAAGATGGCTACCGGCCAGCCAAACCCAGGCCCAGCGCCATCCCAGAACGGAGATAATCCGGCTGATCAGGGGGGGCAGAACAAAACCGCCCACTCCGCCGGAGGCAAAGAGCAAACCCATGGCCAATGATCTTTTCCGGATAAACCAGTTG
>JACRBX010000178.1 GCA_016219225.1 Deltaproteobacteria bacterium | reverse complement strand
GGAACTGACCCGGGAGGGTTTCGGCAAAATTTATTGTTTGGCCGGGATTGGAGCCCATTTATCCGGTTTTGTCCAGTCGGCCAAGGATGTCCCGGATCTGGTCGTCATCGATGGCTGTGATATCGGCTGCGGCAAAGCCATTTTTGATCACATCGGGACCGCTCCCAAAAGATATCTGGTCCTGACCGGGATGGGGATAGAAAAAAATAAAGATTTCAACTTACAGCGCCAGGACATCGACCGGATCAAAGAGGCCGTCCAGGCTTCCTGTCAAAATACCGAAAAGGCCCCGGCCTGACCGTGGACACCGGTTTTGGTGCAGGAAGTTATCCTGCCCTTTAAAGAGAAGCCTTTCGGTACAGCCTGTTGCGGATAACGGATCTTAAAAATAATTTCTTGAGGGTTCTTGTGAAAACATATCATGATTCAAAAAAGTTACTGCGCCAGATCGTCTTTTCGATCCTTTTACTGATCATTGCCTTTTCTTCGGCTCGAGGGCAGACCCCAAAAACCGTTGAGGACCTTTACCCCGGTCTGGCTTCCGACCCCCTTAAGTCGGCCACTCTGGCCAGGCTGCCCAAAGGGACCTTGCTGACCGCCGACAGCCTGACTATTAAAGAATCGGAAATTACTAAGGAAATTAACCGATCAGGCCCAGAGATAAGAAAACAATTAGCTAAAAATGTTTTTTTCGTGCTGGAAAAGATGGCCATAAAACGTTTAATCCTCCAGGAAGCCTATAAAACAGGCCATAAAAAAGAAAGTGACGAAGACCAGATGGTCATGAAGTATCTCTCGGAAAAGGTAAAGGCCGATACCATATCCGAAGAAGAACTTAAAAATTTTTATACTCAGAATAAAGAGATGATCGGTGGGGCCCCTTTGGACCAGGTCCGTGAGGTGCTGAAGATTATCTTGATTCAACAAAAGATGCAGGAGGCCCAACGACAATATATACAAACTCTCGGGCAGCAAACATCCCTCCAGATTAATGAAGACTGGGTTAAAAAACAAAGCCGCCTGGCCCGGAACAATCCAGTGGACCGGGTCAGGATGTCGGGCAAACCGAGCCTGATCGATTTCGGGGCTACCGGTTGCGGACCCTGCGATATGATGACCCCCATCCTGGCCGAGCTGGAGAAAAAATATAAAGGCCGGTTAAACGTGCTTTTCGTCCATGTGGGCCAGGAAGAAATTCTGGCTGCCCGCTTTGGGATCAAATATATACCGGTCCAGGTATTCTTTGATAAAAACGGCCGGGAGGTCTTCAGGCATACCGGTTTTTTCCCTCAAACAGAGATAGAAAAGCAACTGGTCCGGGTGGGGCTCGCTGACTGATCCCATGTCTTCTTCAGCTTTTAGAACCTTGCCTTTCCTTCTTCTTTGCATCTTGGTGGTTTTTTTTACCGGGGACCTTCAGGCCCAAGGTACAAAGACCGTAGCAGAAAAGTATCCTTCTCTGGCCACTTACGCCCTGCCCTATGTGGGGTTCCTGCCTGAAAGAGAAATCGAAGAAAAATTAAAGCAATTCGGACTGATTTAAATGAAAGGGGAAATACAGATGAATAAACCGCCTTATCAAAAAATCAGGAGTGTGCTCCTCATAGGATTAATATTACTGGGAGCCAACCCATCCTGGGCCGGCAGTTTTAAAGAGGTGCCGGTCAAAGACATGGTAACCCTGGTTGACCTGGGGGCCAATGCCTGCATTCCCTGCAAGATGATGGCCCCCATCATGACCAAATTAGAGAAAGACTACCAGGGCAAGGCCGCAATTGTTTTCATCGACGTCTGGAAATTCAGAGACCAGGCTGACCGCTTCGGAATTCGGGTCATACCGACCCAGATTTTTTATGATAAAACCGGCAAAGAAGTCGCCCGTCATGAAGGGTTTATGGGCGAGAAGGATATCGTCGCCCAGTTAAAAAAGATGGGGGTTAAATAATCTCGATTTTTAACAGGTGGGGTTACCATGCTGGAAAACATCTTTCTGACCATTAATGACTGGCTGGCCGGGGGAACCATGATTGCCGCCCTGGGGGCCTTTTTCTGGGGCATGATCAGCGTCGTCTTCAGCCCCTGTCATCTGGCCTCTATCCCTTTGATCGTAGCCTATGTAGGGGGACAGGAAAAAATGCTTCAAGCCCGGCAGGCCGGGTTCTACTCAATTGCCTTTACTTCCGGTCTGTTTATTACCATCGCCCTGATCGGAATCATCTGTTCCCTCCTGGGGCGTATGCTGGGTGATGTGGGCAACTACTGGCAGATCCTCATCGGACTGGTCCTGGTCTGGGTGGCCCTGGGCATGCTCGGGGTAGAGAAATGTTCCATGTCCGGAAGTTTGCTATACCGGCTGAATCTAAAAGGAGTCTTCGGGGCCTTTGTCCTGGGCCTGGCCTACGGGGTCCTTTCCGGCTCCTGCACCTTCGGCTTTATCGCCCCCATCCTGGCCATCATCACGGTCCAGGGAAATCTGACCAGTGGAATTTTGCTGATACTGTTATTTGCCATAGGCCATTGTCTGCCCATCGTGATCGCCGGTAGTTCAACAGCCGCCGTCCGCAAGGTCATCGAAAACCAATCCTGGCAGACCGGGGGTCAGTGGTTCCGCCGCGGGGCCGGGATACTTATCGGGATCCTGGGTCTCTATTTTGTCGTCAACCCTTTTTTCTTAGGCTAAAGAATCAGCGCTAACGATTTATTAAGCTTCAAGTTCCTTCAGCCAAGCTGCAATTTTCTCCCGGATGGCCTCCCGGACCTGTCTAGTCTTTTCCAATTTTTCTTCATGCGTTCCGGTAAAGCCTGACGGATCGGCGAAACTCCAGTGGAGACGGGTGGTGATCCCCGGAAAAAAGGGGCATTGCTCGGCGCTGGTCTGATCACAGACCGTTATCACATGGGTATATAATCTTCCCTCCTTAAAAAGATCAAAGGCACTTTTGGTCTGATTCCCGGAAATATCGATGGCGATTTCCTTCATGACCTCCACGGCCAGGGGATTTAACTGCCCCGGTTCCAACCCGGCACTCTCCGCTTCAAAGCGGTCACCGGCCATTTCTTTCAGCAAGGCCTCGGCCATCTGACTCCGGGCTGCGTTATGGACACAAACAAAAAGGACCTTATCCTTAATTGCTGACAAAACAAGACCTCCTTACTATTTCTCCGGAATGAAGGATATTCTCCACCACTTCTGCTCCGGCCCCATCATTCCAAAGGGTCAATAAAGCCGAGCTGTCCAAAACATACCTTTTAGTGGATTCAGCATTTTTAATTCCCTTTCCTTCTTTCATCCTGCCGGTCCCGGATCATTTTTTCGGTAGAGTACCTTCCCGCCCCCTTCCCCCTGAAAGCGGATACCGGATCTTTGGGGATGGGGATAACCCTGATCGTGTTTCCCTCGGTCTGCCAGATGACCTGCGATTCGGGCTCGATGTTGAATTTTTTTCTAATCCGAGAGGGAATGGAGACCTGCCCCCTGGTGGTAACCCTGGTTTTCATAGTAAATCCCTGTTAGTATGTATTTAGTAATCCAACATGATTATTTATAAAATATCATGCCATTAAATATCAACCAAAAAATTTTAAAAATTTCCTCTATTTATTTATTGCCCTGAATCCAGGCTGAGGGACATCTGAAGGATCTTTCTGCCGGACGATAAAATGATAAATTGAAAACCGTCATCGTTCCTGGTATTAAAGACTGATGGAAAAGATCAATCCGGAAAAAACCGCCCGGGAGACATTGGAGGCTTGTGCCGATTGCGATGTCTGCCGGTTTCTCATGGATACCTCCTGTCTTTATTTCCCGGAGATCTATAAGCTTTACGACCGCCAGATGAAAGACCGGAAACCGATCACCTTCGAAGACCTGCGTCGGTTAGTGGACCTATGCAACTTCTGCGGCCAGTGTCCCTGCCCGAATATCCGTGCCGGGATCATGAAGGCCAAGACGCAGTTCATCGAAAGGGACGGATTGAAATTTGGCGTCCGGACCATTGAAGATGTGGGACGGATTAGCAGGCTGTGCGGCGCCTTCCCACGCTTGACCAATGCCTTTTTCAAGGCGAAACCGACCGGGGGTTTACTGAAAGCAGCCATGGGCATTCACCCGGCGCGGCGAATGCCCCGTTTTCCTGAAGAAAGTTTTCCCGATTGGGCCGGAAAGAATAAACTGACCACTAAAGGGAATAAGAAAGCGTCTCGTAAGCTGGCCTACTTTGCCGGTTGTACCGGTAAATATCTTTTCCCCGAGGTACCGAAAGCGGTCATCGAAATTTTTCGCCACACCGGGTTTGAAGTCTATTTCCCCGAGCAGAAATGCTGCGGCATGCCTCCCTTGCTGGAAGGGGACCGGAAACTCACCCTGGAATGCATGCGCTTCAACGTAGAACACCTGGCCGAGGTCGTTGAAGAAGGCTATGATATTCTCTGCTCCTGCCCGACCTGCGGGTACCTTTTTAAAACTGTCCTGGGAGAAGGGGCCTATTTTTCCAAAGAATATCAGGAATCTGTAGCAGGAAATGAAAAGGAATTTAAGGTTCCGGTCAGGAAAGGCCTTGGGGGGCCTGAAGAGAGAAAGTTTGACTCCCTCTCAAAAAGCATTTACAAAAGCATTTTGAAAGACGAAGGATATTTCTCGGGGATCAGCCCTTTAAAAAGAATCCAGGTGGCCGAGCACACTTACGACTTGGGAGAATATCTGACTTATCTTCATAAAGAGGGCAAACTCTCAACAGATTTCGGTCCGGTCCGGGGCCGTCTGGTCTACTATCCCCCCTGTCACCTGCGGGAACAGGAGATTGGCACCCCCTATCTGGAACTGCTCAAAATGATCCCCGGTATCGATCTGGAACCGATCCAGGGGCGGTTCTATTGCTGTGGGCTTGGGGGAATTATGGGATTCAAAAGGGAATTTCATGAGACTTCCCTTCGGTTGGGAAGCAATCTAATGGAAAAAATCCGGGAGATGGACCCGGAAAGACTCGTTACCGATTGTTTGAGCTGCCGAATGCAATTCAATCAGCTCCTGCCCTACAAGGTAGTCCATCCCATTGAGATTCTTAACGAAAGCTATGCTTCAAAATAACTTATTCCCTTTAGGAGGCAGAATATGTCCCAGTTTGAAGTGAAAGGATGAATAACATGAGACGATTCGGAACAGCCGACAGTTAGTTGGCGCATGCTGACCTTTCTTGATGATACACAGGTCCGAATTAATGGCCTGGACGATATAATGGCCGATCTTTACTCCCAAGACAGACAGGCGAATCAAGAGACCGCTGAAGAGATCATTCATAGGCTGGAAGCCAAAAAGAACTATATTCCTTCGTCGGACCGCACCCGCGAAGAGTACGCTTATGTCCTGCTGAAGGAGTACCGGGAGTACATGAAGAGTCGAACGAATAATTTTGTTTGACTATATTACCTAATGGTTATATAGTTATAGATTATATAATTTAAGCGCCCTACCTATGGCTAATGAAGACATTACTCAAATAAAAATAGGCATCTTTCAGGTCGGCATTATCGGACTCCAGGAAGTGATGGCGGAATTGGCTGCCTCCATGTCCGGGGCTTCGGATGAGGCCGTAGCCGGGGAGTTAATCCAACGGCTTTCCAAAAAAAATTATATCCCAGAAAGGGCCAGGCCCGAATACGGCCGGGCCTTGGTCCGGGAATTCCGGAAACAGTTGGGCCAGGAGATTTCTCCGGCCCAGGAGGAACAAGGCCTGGTCATCCGGGTCCTCGGCCAGGGATGTCCCAATTGCCATGCCCTGACCCAACGGATTATGGAGGTCCTGTCGGAATTAAACCTGGCTGCGGATTTCGAGCATGTGACCGATATCAAAGAGATCGCCCGTTATGGGGTGTTGCAGAGCCCGGCTTTGTTGATCAACGGAAAGGTCGTGGCCAGAGGGACGGTTCCCAACAAGGGCCAACTGATCGAATGGTTTAAAAAAGCGGTGGGGTAACGATGGGCAAACCGATTATCTTAACCTTTACCGAGGAAGAGATTCAAACCATTGAGCGCATTGATCTCGATGCCGATCAGAAAGAGGCTTTACATTTCATTCGAGAAAACAAAGGAGCAACCATGAGAATTCCAAAATCAATTTCCACAATTACTTTAATCCTTTTTTTGATGATATGCGGCTCCGTCTCTTATGCCCAGGATATGAAGGTCATCTCCCCTGCCCCAGCCTTCCCACTGCAGGAAACCATCTCAGATCAAAATAAAACGCCGAACCGGGATAAGATTCAGACTTCTACCTCGGCCCCCCCGGAAAATATACCAGCGAATCCTGAATCATTAACCCCGCCTTCGGTAAAAATTCAAGAAAGCACCAACGCCGAGGGCTGATCCTGAAAAATAGTCTCCGGGCGGGGACGATATTTTTTGGAAAGGAGGATATTCTTGTATGTCCGAACCAATGCCGAAAAAACTTTCTTTTCTGGACCGGTTTCTGACCCTCTGGATTTTCTTAGCTATGCTGCTCGGGGTGGGCTCCGGCTATCTCTATCCCCAGGTAGTCCAATTCTGGAATCTTTTCCAATACGACACCACCAATATCCCCATTGCCATCGGCCTGATCCTGATGATGTACCCCCCCCTGGCCAAGGTCAAATATGAAGAATTGGGGGAAGTCTTTAAAAATTACCGGGTATTGATACTTTCTTTGATCCAGAACTGGGTCATCGGCCCGATCCTTATGTTTTTTCTGGCCATTCTTTTCCTGGCCGGCTATCCGGAATACATGGTCGGTCTAATCATGATCGGTTTGGCCCGCTGTATTGCCATGGTCATTGTCTGGAACGATCTGGCCTCGGGCGACACCGAATATTGTGCCGGCCTGGTGGCCTTCAACTCCATCTTTCAGGTCCTGTTCTTCTCCCTTTACGCCTATATCTTTATCACCATCCTGCCCGGCTGGTTCGGTCTGAAAGGCACGGTGGTCGATATCTCCATCGGCCAGATCGCTAAAAGTGTCTTTATCTATCTGGGTATCCCGTTTATTGCCGGAATCATTACCCGGTTCACCCTGATCAAAATCAAGGATAAGACCTGGTATCATGAAAAGTTCATCCCTAAAATCAGCCCGATCACCCTCATCGCCCTGCTCTTCACCATCATCGTCATGTTCTCCCTCAAGGGAGAATACATCGTCCAATTGCCCCTGGATGTTTTGCGTATCGCCCTGCCCCTGGTCATCTATTTTGTGATCATGTTTTTTATCTCCTTTTATATGTCCATGAAGGTCAAGGCCACCTATGAACAGTCCACGACCCTGAGCTTTACGGCCGCTTCCAACAATTTCGAGCTGGCCATTGCCGTGGCCGTGGCCGTCTTCGGCATCCAGTCGGGTGCGGCCTTTGCCGCCGTTATCGGCCCCCTGGTGGAAGTCCCGGTTTTGATCAGCCTGGTCAATGTGGCCCTCTGGTTCAAACGCAAATACTTCCCCTTTGCTGTGGAGACGCCGACCGGCATCTGCCATCTGACCTGCAAACCTTAAACACAAAGGAGTCCTGAATGCTGCTGGAAACCTACCAACTGGAAATTTTCAACTCCCGGTGTAACCCCGGGGCCATGGCCGTCCATTGTTTTGCCCACTTGGATCAGGATGTAAGCGAGGCCCTGCCCTATTTGAATGCCGTATTGGGCGGCTTTAATTACGTAAAGGATCCCCCGTCGGTCACCTTCAGGTCCCAGGGGAAATTGATCACGGTCCATGGGAAAAAGATCGCTATTAATGCCCTCAAGGACGAGGCTGAAGCCGCCAAGATCGTGGAATGGCTCAAGAGGGAAATCAATGCGGCCTGGGAAAAGCGGGAGGAAATCGAGCCTTCCTATGAAGATCTACCCCGTCCGCAGGTGATGGAAATCCTGAAGTTGCTGCCGAAAACCAACTGCCGGGAATGTGGTCAACCGACCTGCATGGTTTTTGCCGTGACCGTGACCGAAGGGATCAAAGGGGCGGAAGACTGCCCTCCCCTGTCTTTAGAAAATAAAAAAAGATTAGGCGGATATCTTGCGCCATTTAAATTCGATCTATAGAGTTTCATCGGATATAAAGAGATTCAGAGATTATGAGGGTCGAAAAAAAATGAACGAAAACAACCTGTCATCATGGATAGAGGGGAAAAAAAGTATCCTTAATATCATCCTTGCGCTTCTGGCAATCGGGGTTGTCCTGTTTGAAAATTTCTGCAGCGGATCGTGTTCCTATCTCAGTGGAGATCTTTTCGGCTTCGATCTCCGATATTTTGGAATAAGCTTCATGGTTCTTGTTATTTTATTAAGCCTTACAAAAAAATTTTTCCCTTTGATTCTTGCCCTTTCTGTAAGCTTGGGGATCGAAATATATCTGGTAGGCTTTCAGATCTGGTTTAATACTTATTGCCCTTACTGCCTGGCCTTTGGAGGGTTCCTGGTGATTCTTTTTTTTCTGAATATCAAACAGACGACAATAAAAAGGATTATTCTCTCGGTCGCAATCGGCCTCATCCTTTTCACCCTCTTTTTTAAAGGATCGGTTACTCCGGCCTTCGCAGCGGAAACACTGCTCCCTTCCTTTGGAACCGGGAAAATCAACGTCCGACTCTACACGGACTATTTCTGCGGCCCCTGCCGGTCCATGGAGCCGACGATTGAACCTATCCTGACCGATTTGGTAAAAGGGAACAGCATCAATCTGATTTTCATTGATACGCCCCTCTCCAAGACGACTCCCCTCTATGCCCGCTATTTCCTCTATGCCCTGAATGAGAAAAAAACCCTGCAACAGGCCTTCTTCGCCCGATCGGCGCTGATCGGAGCATCCCGCGAAAAAATTACCGAACCGACCAAACTGGAAGAATTTCTCAAAAATAAAGGGGTGGAATTCAAAATTTTCGAGGTAAAGCCCACTTTCGAAATCCTGAACAGTTACATCAGTGCGGACAAGGTCCGCTCCACTCCCACCTGCGTCATCGTCCAGGACGGTAAAACGAATCAGTTCACCGGTAAAACTAATATCATCAACGCCCTGGAGAAAATAAGACAATAAATGAAATCCAATGCTACCGCCCCTCCCCTCAGACCGGTTCGATCATCAATTCATCTTCTATCCTGATGCAGCCGATGATGCTCTGGGCCGCAGGGCAGAAGGTGAGATATTTTGAGAAATTCTCCCTGGCCTCAGGCGCTTTGTCTTCGCCCACCTTCAGGTGGTATTTGACCCTGATGGTGGTAATTTTCAGGACGCCGTTGACGTTCTCAATATCCCCTTCCACTTCGGCCCAATACAGGTGCTCGGGGGTTGGGATCTTTTTTCCGGCCAGCATCGTGGCCAGTGTTCCCATCATTCACCCGGCCGTGGCGGCCACG
>JACRBX010000177.1 GCA_016219225.1 Deltaproteobacteria bacterium | reverse complement strand
TCCCTTACGGCCCAGGCGGATTTCGGCCTCTTTGGCCCGGCTGTGCTTGGCGATGTTGTTCAGGGCTTCCTGCAAGATTCGAAAAATCACGATTTTTAAATGTTCCGGGACTTCCGTCTCCTTAAGTCCCAGGTGCTTCTTAATGGAAATATCCGGATAGACCTGTCCGAAATTCCGGCAGAACCAGGTGATAGTAGTCAGGATTCCCAGGTCGTCGAGCATGGACGGACGAAGGTCCCGGGACATCCGCCGGACCTCATCGATGGTGTTTTTTATCATGGGCAGGACCTGCTTCAAGGCCCCTAATTTCTTGGAATCCGCATCCTGCTCGGCCTTTTTCATCATCTTTTCCAGGCTGAAGTTGATCGCCGAGAGGGACTGGCCCAGCCCGTCGTGCAGTTCCATGGCCAGATGTCGTCTCTCCTTTTCCTGGACATGGATCAGTTTGGCCGACAGATCCCTCAGGTCCTGTTTTGAGGCCATCAAGGCCTGTTCGGCTTTTTTCCGCTCACTGATATCCACCCCGACCCCGATCAGATAGATTCTGCCTTCCAGGTTAAGGCGCACGCCGGTAAGCAGGTAGGGCGTCAACCGGCCGGTTTTGGCTTCGATGGTCGCTTCCACGGAAGAACGCCCCCAATCGAAGGTCTCTTGAATCCTTTCGTGAACCTGGGCCCGGTCGTCTTTATGAAAAAATTCCAGGGCGTTCAGTCGCAGGATATCTTCCGGGAGATATCCGGTTATCATCTCCAGATTATCATTCCATTTGACCATGCGGCCCGATTCGTCAAACAGGTAAAAAACCCCGGGCAGACTATTGATGACCGAGTCCGAAAAATTTTTTTCCGCCACCGATTTTCTTTCGGCCCGCTCCCGGTCCTCCACTTCCCGCTTCAGCCGTTCATTGGCCCGGAGCAATTCAGCCGTCCGGTCCCTGACCCGTTCTTCCAATTGGCTCTGATGATTCCGGAGTTCCTCTTCGGTCTTTTTCTGTTCGGTAATGTCCACTACCGTCCCGATGTTTGCCGGTCGTCCCAAATATCGGGCGGTCATGCCCCTCAGGTCGGCCCAGGCAATAGAACCATCCTTTTTTAAGACCCGGAAGGTATAGCGCTCCGGATAGACCGTCTCTTTTTCCCGCCGCAGGCCCCGATTGCGGACGATGGGCCGGTCCTCCGGGTGAACCACCTCCCAAAAATTTTTACCGATCAGGTCCTCCTCCCGTTCATAGCCCAGCATCTCAATCAATCTCGGGTTGACGTACTGGAACCGTCCCTTCTGAATTACATAAATCCCCGCCAGGGAACAATCGGCCAGGGTTCGGTATTTATCGACCATGGAGCGGTATTCGCCCAAGGCCGCCTGCAGGCTTTGGTTCTTTTTTTTCAGCTCCTGGATGGAATCGATCCGATTTCCTATTTTTCCCGATTTATCCATAAGATCCCCGTCGATGAGGCCGTTTCGGGGTCGAGCCCCATTAGGACAGTTTGAACACCCGCTGGGCATTTTCCCCGAGAAACAGGGCCTTGGCCTGGTCATCGAGTCCGAGGGCCTCCAGACCGGCCAGGGCCTTGGCCGGCATAATCATCGGATAGTTGGTGCCGAAGAGGACCTTGGTCCGGCCATGACCCCGCATGTAATCGACCAGTGGGGCCGGGAAACGCCTGGCCGTATAGGCCGAGGTATCGATGTAGACGTTTTCGTGCTTGGTGGCTACGGCAATTGCTTCATCGGTCCAGGGATAGCCGATGTGTCCGCCGACCATCACCAGTTCGGGAAAATCGAGGGCCACCTGATCGAGATAGATGGGACGCCCGACCTCGGAAGGCATCAAAGGACCGGTGTGGCCGATTTGGGTGCAGTAGGGCACACCCATCTCGCAGCAGGCCGTGAAGACCGGGTAGAAGCGGCGATCAATGGGCGGCAGCTCCCACAGCCAGGGGAGGACGCGAATGGCCTTGAAGCCCAGCACTTCCACGCAACGCCGGATCTCACGGACCGCCGCCATGGGCTTGGAGATATCGACGGAGCCCACCCCGATCAACCGGTCGGGTGCCTGGGCGACGAAACCGGCCACCTCGTCATTTGAGATCATTACATTTCGGGGTGCGACCCAGGCACTGATCAGACTTTTGGAGACACCCGCCTGGTCCATGAAGCCGATGGTGACCGAAAGGGGTAATTCCCGGGTCGGGATTTCGGTTTTGGTCCAGCGCCGTAAAGAGTCAAAAATGGGGTCCTGTGAGTGACGTAGAGTGGGGTGTTGAGCCCAGGCATCGATGATCATCGGTTTTCCTCCTAATCTGTTTGAACCGTCAGGATCTCCGGGCCGAAATGATTTTTAAACCATCCTTTCAGGCCCGGAATCTCTTCCATCTCTTTTAGGGATCCGGGATTTTTCAACACCAGGGCATTGATCAGGGCGTTATTCATCAGGATTCCGGGTTCCATCTTCAAATCTTTGGCCCGCAACTCCCGCCAGTTTTTTAGGGCTTTGATCCTTTTGCGTACGGCCGATGGTAAATCCGGCCTGGCCTGCCGGGGATAATTCGGAAGATCTTCATCGGGAAGGGCCATGGCCCGGCGAATTTCCCGCACCAGGCGCGTTCCGTATCGGTCAATTTGCTTCCGGCTCAAGGTTTTCCCGGTTTCCATTTCTTCCAGGCTCAAAGGTTTCTTCATGGCCAATGCCAGCAGAGGTTCGTTACCAAGCACCTTGAAGGGAGGAAGATCCGACTTTTGGGCCTGGGCATCCCGGAATTCCAGCAAAGCCTCCAGAACGGCAAGACTCCTTTGATCCAGGAGAGCCGCCCCTTTTACTTTCAGGTATAACGGATCATGGTTGGGCGGTGTGAAGCGGACCTTGGTCATGAATCGGCATTCTTCCTCCACCCAGGACAGGCGGCCCTTCTCGTCCAGTTCTTTTTCCAGTATATGGGCCAGGGGAATCAGGTACCTGCCGTCCATGGCTGCATATTCCACCATTTCCGGGGATAAGGGTCTTTGGGACCAATCGGCCCGCTGAAATTTTTTGTTCAACTCCACCTGGAACCGGATTCGCAGCAGCGCCTCCAGGCCGGTTTCCTGGAGGCCCAGAAATTGACAGGCCATTTGCGTATCGAAGAGGTTGTTCACCTCGATCCGAAAGTCCCGGTACAGGGAACGGATATCATAATCCGCTCCGTGGAATACCTTGCGGATCCCGGGATTGGAGAAAACGGAAGTTAAGGCGGAAAGATCCCTGATGGCCAAAGGATCCAGGACATAAGAGGTGGATTCCGTGGCCATCTGCAAAAGGCAGACCTTTTCGAAGTAGTGGTACAACGAGTCGGCTTCCAGGTCGACCCCGATGATTTTGGCCTGACCCAGAATCGGGACCACCCCTTTCAATTGCCGGGGGGTTTCTATCCATTCATACGAAAAGCTGTTTCCATCCCGCATCTTTGCCGAGCCCTTTCCAATCGTTCATTCTTACAGGATACCTTACCTTGCCCGTGAATCCAAGGATTTATTAAAAAGGGGCTGAGGGCTTAATACAATAGTTCACAATACTTTCCGCGTGAATAGCTGTTGTATTTAAGAAGGGAATGCCGAACTGGTCCTGGTTGAGTATTAAAGGTAACTCGGTACAGCCAAGGATCAGGGCATCAATAGAATGGCTGTCGATCATTTTTTTAACTATGTACAGTAGCTCTTCCCTGGTTGAATCCTTTATAATTCCCAATTCAATTTCAGAAAACAACCTATGATGAATAAGCTCCTGGTCTTCCTTCTCCGGAACGACGACCGCCATGCCGTGGTCTCCAAAAGGCTTCTTAAAAAAGTCCGATTCCATAGTAAACCTTGTGCCCAACAAACCCAGTTTCTTGAAGCCCCTTTTTTGGGCATTCCTGCGTGTTTCTTCAATAATGCTCAGCATGGGTATGGGAGATCTTGAACTTACCTGATCGAACACGATATGGGGCGTATTGGAGCCGATGACGGCAAATTCGGCACCGGCCCTGTATAACGAGGCCACTTTCTCCAGCAGCCAATCCGTAAGGCCTCCCCAGTCTTTTGCTTCGAGTATTTTCATAATACTGGTTAAATCGGCACTGTAAATGATGATTTCCGGGTAGCCTGAATCTGCCCGCCTTTCATGAAAAGCGCCGATAATCAATTTATAGTAGTCCACGGTCGATTCCGGGCCGATACCACCGATGATTCCAATTCTTTTCATCGCAAAATGCTCCTGAGGCCTGGGAGTCCAATAGCAGGCCGGCTCTTTTAAATTCCGGATACCCAATATAAATGAAAAATATCAATTTGACAAATTCTAAACGCTGCATCCTCAAGTCTTTGATTTAAGAATGAAAACTTAACAGCGTTCCTCCGGAAAGGTCCGGTCTGGCAAAATACCGTCCTTTGAACATCAATATACTGTCCATGCCCTATTCCCCAAATATAGAGCCTTAGGTATAGTTACAATCTTAAAATCTAACCCGGATCCATCCGGAACTGAAAGGAGATAACAATGGCGGAAATCAAATGGGAAAAAAGTATGGAGGCGGCTTTGGATCGCGCCAGGACGGAAAAAAAACCTATCCTGCTCGATTTCTTCAACCCGGGCTGAATCGGCTGCCAACAGATGGGTGCGGTTACGTATCCCGAGGTAAAAGTTGCCGAATTCGTTAACGGGCGGCTGGTGCCTATCCAGCTTTTGTTCGATGCCCAGCCGTACGCCACGGATTTTAATGTCAAGTGGACACCGACCATGATCACCCTCGATGAAACGGGCAAAGAACATCACCGCGTGGTCGGATTCCTGCCCCCCGAACAGTTCATCCCGGCCATGCTGCTGGGTATCGGCAAAACCAATTTTGATTTGGATAAATTTAATGAGGCCCTGGCCGACTTGGAAAAAATAATCGCAGACTTCCCGAAGAGCAAAGCCGTTCCGGAGGCTATCTTCCTGCGAGGGGTAGCAGGGTACAAGAGCACTCATGATCCCAAACCGCTCAAGGAGGCCTATGAAAAACTTCAGGCCGAACATCCTGAAAATGAATGGACAGACCGGGCCCTTCCCTACCGGCTGTTGCCATAGCACCTTAGAAAACGTCCATGAAATCAAGGAGATTCCGGCCCCGCCCCCAGGCCGGAGGGGAGGGGCCGGATAACCGACGTTTTACCAGTCCATCCGTATTAACGAATGGCCCTATACTGATTTCCCTCGTTTGTTATTTGCCCTTTTTTTAAGAGCCGCGCCAGATGCTTTTCCATCATGGCCCGTTCTCCGAATTCAAAAAAAGCAGGCGGGTGGCGTGGTTTTTGATAAATGATCCACTGAGAAACGATTTCTTCCAGGGTTCTGGGAAGAGAGAGGAAATCGATGAGCTTTCCTTCCCGCCGGCCAATGATTCCGAGATATCGGTCCCAATCTTCGGCTGGATCGTTTTCAAACAAGCCGGTTTCATGACCGGTAATCCAGATGCGGGCGGGGATTTGGCGCAGTCGCTGCACAGAGGAAATGGTGTCCTCGATGGAGGATTCCTTGTCCCCATACCAGGGACCGAATTTCCCCAGATCATAATCCCCCATAAAGAGCACCCCCGGTTCTTGAAAGAAAAAGGACAGATGGCCGGGCGTATGGCCGGGCGTGTGCATGATTTCCACCGTGACCGGTCCCAGATGGATGATTTCATCCCCCTCAAAAACCCGCTTCGGGAAACGGGGACGATAGTGGAATTGGTCCGTCAGTAATTGCCGCCAATCCTGGCGATATTCCGGATTATCCAGTCCATACCAGTCTAAAAAAATATCCAGGTCCGATAAGGGGGGGGTCTCGATTTTTGAAATGGCCAGGGGCAGGTCATCGAAGAGGTCCAGGTGCATTAAATGATCTTCATGCCAATGACTGAGCCAGACCTCCCTGACCCCCGGGCCCTTCTTAAGCCGGATCAACCTTTCACGATCCGAAGCCGGATCAATCAGCACACCGGCCCCTTCGATATATATTGAATGACAATAGGGATACTTGCCGCGGTTTTCTCCGGGAATAATCCAGACCGGCCCAAAGTGCTTTTCTTCCATTTTTTTTTATTCCTTTTCTCAGTTTTTTTCTTTTTGGTAATCCGGTAAATCCTGTCTAAAACAATCCTTCAATTTCAAAAAGCTAAACTGAACCCGGATCTGTAAACCTTTCCGGCAGGCCAAGATAGTAATGCCCTTCTTCGGCCTTGCCCCTTTTTATACATCCCCGGCCATAGATGCGACTTTTAGTTTCTAATGCCTTAAATGTCAAGGCATATTGCCGGGCAGTCAATCGGTTCGACTCCAGGAGCTTAAGCAACACCTTGATGCGATAGCGGTCCAGGGCCGGGGTGATCCGGGAAAGCTGGTCCGGGTGGCCGCCCCGTTTGACCACCAGGGGCCGGTTAATCAAATAGACGGGAAATCGGGACGAGATCCTCAGCCAGAGATCATAATCTTCACAGGCCGGCAAGGCCTCGTCGAAACAGCCTACTTCATCGAATAGATCCCTTCTGACCATCACGGCCGATGGGCTGACCAGACAAAGCAAAAGAGAAGGGCCAAAAATATCTCCGGAAAATTTTTGGTGTTTTTTTCGGGGATTCACCCGGCGGCCGTTTCGAATCCAGACCTCTTCGGTCTGACAAATTTTTATCTCCGGATTATTGGAAATAAAAAGGATCTGGGTCTCTAACTTTTCAGGCAACCAGAGGTCATCGGAATCCAGGAAGGCGATCCATTGCCCGCGGGCCATTTGGATGCCTTGATTGCGGGCCGCACTGACCCCTTGATTGGGTTGATAGCGGTAAATAAATCGGCCCTCATATTTTTTTAGGCTGTCGGCCGTCCCATCCGTAGAGCCGTCATCGACCACGATCAACTCGAAATCGGAAAAGGTCTGTTTTAAAACCGAGTCGACCGCCTCAAGAAGAAAGGCGGCCCGGTTGTAAGTGGGGATAATAACGCTGATCAACGGCGGGGACATGGGAATTTACAGGGCGACGGGTAACGAGAGAGGCAGCCGATTGAGACAGAAGACGATAGAGAAATGGGGGAAAACCCGGATCGAGGGAATAAATCCGAATGTGGTTCAGCAGCTCTTCTCATTCTTGTCACTCGCCACCCGATACTCGTCACTGTATTACCAACGCCGTCAGGCCGGCCAGGATAAAACCGAATTCCACCATGGCTTCGAAAAAAATGCTTCCCGGCAAAGCCCTTTTTTTCTCATAAATGATTAAAAAACTGAATTGGTATAAAAGGCTGATCATCAGCCACAGGTTCCAGAGGGGCAGAAGATTCAAAAATATACCGGCGACCAAGCCGGCCATGGTCACCAGGCTTAAAACTTTTAAGAATCGAATGGTCTTTTCCTCCCCGATAATGATCGGCAGGGTCTCCTTGCCGACGATCATGTCGCCTTGAATGTCTAAGATATCAAAAAGGCCGGAGCGGATATAGACAAAATTGCAGATAATAAAAAAGCTGAAAATCAAAGAAAGGCTTAAGGGCTGATGCTCGGCCATAGCCGGGATCAAGGTGGTTACGCCGCCCCATCCCAGGGCCACGGAAAGGGTCTTGGAGGCCGGGATGTCCTTTATTTTTTTCATCCTGGTAAAGCGCTGCCAGACGGCCGGCACAATCTGAAAACTGTAGAGGATGCCCAGGGCGCTCATAGCCAAAAGGAATAGGAAGGGGACCCATCCCAGTCCCAGGGCCAGGGCCAGGGAAAAAAGGGCCGCCCCGGTCCCGGAAATAAAGAAAGGGGTCCTGTAGCGCTGATAGAATTGGGAGCGATCCGGGTCGTTGTATTCGGCAGCCCCCCGGTCGAGAAGATGGTTCAGGATGTGCATGGCGTAAATATGCAGAAAGGTAATGGCAAAATAAATCCCGTTTATAGGGGCCCGGCGTAATCGGGCGGCCGCCAGGGCCAAACATCCCGCCCCCAGGGCGACCATCAGGTTACTTTTTAACAGGAAGCGAAGTAATCGAAAAAGAAAGGTGTTCCAGGGATAGGTCCCTTGTCCTTTAATACTTTCCAGTTCCTGGACTACCTTTCGGATCATCCAGTTGGGCGTTGAAGCCCCGGCCGTTACCCCCACCGATTTGAATTGACTGATTTTCCCCTTGTCCAACTGATCTTCGGTCTCTACGTGGAAGCAAGGGATCCCCACCGATTGGGCAATCCCAACCAGCCGGCGGGTATTCCCGCTGTTGTAGCCGCCTACGATAACCAGGCCATCAACCTGTCGGGACAGATTGCGCACCTCTTCCTGACGTTCATGAGTGGCATTACAGATGGTGTTAAAAATCAGACTTTCCGGAAATCGCCTTTTTACTTTTTCGACCACTTCTTGAAAAAAGGATTCATCCTGGGTGGTCTGGGCCACAATGATCACCTTCTCTAAATCGGGTAACGCCTCCACCTGATCAGGATCAGTCAGGACAATCCCCTGGCCCTGGGAATAGCCCAATAAACCGATGACCTCCGGGTGATCCCGGTCACCGACAATAATGGGGGTATAGCCTTCCTGGGCATATTTTTTGATAATAGCCTGGACCTTGATAACCCGAGGGCAGGTGGCGTCTATGATCGTAAAACCGGCCTGCTTTAGGTTTTGGTAATCCTGGGGCGGAATGCCGTGGGCCCGGATCAGAATCGTGCCGGTCCGGCGGCCCTCATGGGGATCCAGGATACAA
The DNA here is from genome assembly GCA_016219225.1 of Deltaproteobacteria bacterium. Lineage (NCBI taxonomy): Bacteria > Pseudomonadati > Myxococcota > Myxococcia > Deltaproteobacteria bacterium. The sequence continues at coordinate 1,364 of JACRBX010000177.1, read as the reverse complement.
ATCCCTTTTTTTTCGAGCATCTGGAGGACCTGGGGATTGTGGATCAAAGGGCCGAAGGTGTAAATAGGATCGGGGTAATGGTAATTGGCCTCTATGGCCAGTTCCATGGCCCGACGTACCCCCATGCAGAACCCTGCTGTTTTTGCCAGACGGACTTTCATCACTTTATTATCTTATACCACTGGGACCAGGGAATCAAAATATTCCTCAAAAAGGCTTTTTAATCTTTCCTTGGATGGGGCCAGGGCCACATTTTGCCGGAACTCCCCCGAGGCCGGCAATCCCCGGGTCAGGACAAACAAGGTCCGGCGTAAGGCATTGATCTGGGCTCTCCCTTGGTAATTATCCTCTATCCATTGCCAGTAGGAGGTCAGCCAGCTTCGCCTTTCCCTTAAGTCGGGATCCATTGAGGCGCCGCCCTTTTCGATTTCCCGGATCTGTTTAAATATCCAGGGGGTCCTTAAGGCCTGGCGGCCTATCATGATGCCGTCACAACCGGTCTGCCTTTTGCGGTCCAGGGCCTGTTCCGGGGATTGGACATCCCCGCTGCCGATAATCGGGATGCGTAACCTTTCCTTGAGTTCTCCTAAAAGGGACCAATCGGCCAGACCGGAAAACCCCTGGACCGCATAACGGGGATGCATTACCAGGGCATCCACCCCGTTATCTTCGGCGATTCGGGCCATGGTTAGATAAGTACGATCCCCTTCTTTCCATCCGGAACGGATTTTGACCGTCAGGGGAAGGCGGGTGGCCTTGCGAACCGCTTTGATCACCTCTTCGGCCCGTTTCAAGTCCTTCAATAAAGCCGCCCCTGAACCCGATTTGGCCACCTTTTTTACCGAACAACCCATATTGATATCGATAATATCCGCCCCTGCCTCGGAGGCCAGAACGGCGGCCTGGGCCATGGATTCCGGCCGGGAACCGAAGAGCTGAACCGATAAGGGGTGGTCCTCCGGTACGGTTTTAAGGATCGACCAGGTCTGGGGGATCCGTCGGACCAGGCCTTCGGCACTGACCATCTCGGTGCAGGCCAGTCCACAGCCCAGCCGCCGAACCAGGAGCCGGAAAGGCAGGTCCGTATATCCGGCCATGGGGGCCATAATATAAGGGAAGGATATGGTTTGAGATCCCAGTTTCATAAAATCATCTTTTCTATGATTTTTGCCGAATTTTTAAAATATGATGGATTTTGAAAAAGTTAAATTAGGACGCAGATTTTCGCCGATACCCGCAGATAACTATTCTTGATGGTCTCGTAAAAACTCGTCATTCCCGCGAAGGCGGGAATCCAGGCTAACCGTAACCACATAACAGGACTGGATTCGCGCCTTCGCGGGAATGACGAAAAGAAACGAGTT
>JACRBX010000176.1 GCA_016219225.1 Deltaproteobacteria bacterium | reverse complement strand
GCTTTTTTGAGTTCCGGCAAAGCCACACAGGTCTTCTCTACACACTCTTCAGTTTCCCTTTCCCCTTTTTCGATCCGCTCGACAAATCCCCTCATTTTATTGATAATACGATCGATCTGTCTCTTATCCAAACGGAGTTCCTTAAGTCCTTCTACGATTAAAGCCTTGTTGGCCTCAATCTGGTCTCGAATTTTTTTTCTTCGGGGGGAGGGAAGATCATGACTTAATTTCTCATGGAGTTTTCGGTTTTTTTCATAAAGTTCGGCCATCTCGGAAAAAAGTTGAAGCACTTTCGCCCTATGGGCCTCCGTTTCGATAAAGGGGTCCTCATCATCCATGTCTCGAACGATCTCCCTGAGTTTAATCGCCCCCTGCTCAAATCTTTCGCCCAGGGTCAGGATTTCCTTGATCCCTACCGGAGACTCTAACAGGGCATCCATAACCTCATGTTTTCCGTCTTCTATCCTTTTGGCAATCTCCACTTCCCCCTCACGGGTAAGTAAAGAGTAGTATCCCATTTCTTTCAAATACATTTTAACCGGATCATTCGTCTTGATCCCGGTATCCGGTCCCCATTTCAGTTCCTCTTCTTCTTCTTCTATCCGATCTTCATCGGCTTTTTCTTTGGCGCGGACTCGAGGGGCGCCTTCCAGGATCTGGATATCGGTTTCGTCGAACAGATAGATCATATCGTCGATCGGTTCTGTTCCGACCAATTCGGGGGGAAGCGTTTCCTCGGTCTCCTCCAGATCCAGATATTCCTTTTCCTTGGTTAGAGAAATCATTTTGTTAAGTTCTTCCATGGTGCTTTCTTTGGTCATGGGTTCTCCTTTATCCTTTTGAAGAGATCAGGATTTCTTTTCTCCTCTGGAGCAAGTCTTTTTTCATGGTCAGCAGGGTCTTTAATTCTTCCGTAATCCCGGACTGTTCTTTAGAGCGGATTTCCCGGTAAAGGGCCTTTTCCTGCTGTTGCAGTTCCTTCAGATGAATCCGTTTGATCAGGTCGAACAAAAAAGTTTTTTCATCTTCCTCATCCACAGATTCCCGGAGGGTTAAGACCGAAACCTGATTTTTTAATCCCTGGTCATCGATCCGGTTGAGCAAAAGACTGGGATTGACTTCCCCCTTCTGCCGATAGATTTCTCGAATCGCTTCATAGAGGGACCGGGCCGCCGGAGACTCAAAAAGTTCGGTTCGATCCTTATTCAGGAGCAACGGGGCCGCCTGGGGGATTCGTAATAAGGCCTCAATCACATGCCACTCCAACCCCGGGACCCGTTCTTCCGGTAAGCTTTTTTGCATCAGGCCGGATTTTTTTTCAACAATCCTCGAACCCTTCAGGGATTTCCAGAGAACCGACTCCGGTATTCTTAATTTGTCGCTCACCATACCGATATAATAAGACCGTTCGACTTCCGAATCCAGGGCCTTCAGATAAGGAATCAAACGGTCCCACTTTCGAACCTGATCCTGGATGTGAGGTCCGCTCGTTTGAATCTGCTGGTTAATAAAGAAAGTCATCATGGGCTCTGCCTGGCGAATCTCTGCGGAAAACTTTTCCGATCCTACCTGAAACAGGTAACTATCCGGATCGCTGTCGGCCGGCAAGACCTTGACCCTGGCGGAAACCCCTTCCTGTTGAAAAAGGGGGACGCTTCTCAAGGCCGCCTGAATTCCGGGAGGATCACCGTCAAAAAGGAGGACCAGGTCCTCGGCCAGGCCCTTTAATTTTCGAATCTGGAAAGATCCCAAGGCTGTCCCCAGGGTGGCTACGGTCTGTTTGAACCCATGAAGGTGCAGGGATAAAAGGTCAAAATAACCTTCAACCACCAGTACCTGCTTTTGGCTGCGTATCGCCGGGTCGGCCTGGGAAAGACCGTAAAGAAGATGGCCTTTGTTAAAAATCGGAGATTCAGGGGAGTTCAGATACTTGGGGGTCTCCTGACCCAAGGCCCGGCCTCCAAAGCCGACGACCTGCTTGCGTTCGTCTAAAATCGGGAAGATCAGTCGATTCCTGAATCGATCATAATGACCGCCCTTTTCTTTTTTGATAATCAAGCCGGACTGTTCTAAAAGGGAAAGGGGGGTCTTTTTGTTATTAAAAAAAGAGAGCAGCCGGTCCCAGCCTTCCGGGGCATAACCCAGAAAAAACTCCTGGGCTATCGGCTGATTCATCTTTCGATAACTCAGATAATCCCGGCCTTTTTGACCTATTTTTTCTTTCATTAACAAATGATGGTAAAATTCAGCCGCTTCTTTCTGGACGGACCGTAACGCTTCTTTCAGCCCGGGGTTGGTCTCCGGACGATGGACCAAAGAGTCTTTTGGCAAGGGGATTCGCAGGCGTTCAGCCAGTTCGCTCACCGCTTCCGGAAAATTCAAATGATAATACTGCATAAAAAAAGTAAAGACATTTCCCCCCAGTCCGCATCCGAAACAATGAAAGATTTGTTTGTCTTCGTTAACCATAAAAGAGGGGCTTTTTTCCGGATGAAAAGGGCATAATCCCTGATAATTGCGACCGGTCTTCTTTAAGGCTACCACCTCCGAAACCACATGGACCAGGTTGACGGCGTCTTTGATCTGGGAAATAAAAGCTTCGGGGAAGAAAGAGGCGTTAGGCATTATGCGGTTCCTGTAAATTAGAGAATCCCTCGCCGATAGCGGCGACCAGGGGATCTTTAATTAAAAGGCAAAACCCTATCCAAAATTCTCAGATGAACCTTTGTAAGAATCTTTGCGAATGATGATTATTCCTAAAATGTGAATCAGGAAATCCAACAAGGATCTCCTTGAGTTCTTCAGGAAGGGTTCTTTCTCCTAAACGGAGGAAAGTTTTTGTCTGACAATGGCCTGAATCGTTTGACCTTCTGCTCGACCGGCCAGCCGAGCCATGACCGATTTCATCACCTTACCCATATCTTTTATCCCGGAGGGCTTTATCTCCAGGATGATCTGATTGATACTTTCCTCAATCTCTTCCGGAGTGGCCTGATCCGGCAAAAAAGCAGAATATATAGCCACTTCGGCCTTTTCTTTTTCCGCCAGATCCGTGCGCCCGCCTTTTTCGAACTGTTCGATGGCTTCTTTTCCTTGCCGTATCAATCCGTTAATTACGGAAAGGATTTCCTGATCCTCCAATTTCCCGCGCCGTTCCACCTCTTTATTTTTCAAGGCCGCCCGTAACATCCGCAGAGCTGAAGTCCTTATTTTATCTTGAGACTTTAAGGCCTTCTTAAAATTTTCCTCAATGGTCGGCATCAAGCTCATTGGTCTGAAACCCTTTAAATTTTGTTTAAGCTTTTAAGTAAAGTAGAAAAATAAAAAAAAGTCAAGAAAAAATAACAGACGGGGTCGTATTTCTTTTTAGCCACTGCATAGCTTCGCCCAGATTTAATGATCCGCTGTAAATAGCCCGCCCGGTAATCATCCCGGCCAGCCCGTCTTTCTCCAGAGGGGCCAAACTTTGAACATCGGACAGGGTGGCAATCCCTCCGGCCGCTACCACCGGAAGGCGGGTGGCCTGGGCTAAACGGCGGGTCGAATCAATGGAGGGACCCTGCTGGGTTCCGTCCCTGGCTATATCCGTAAAAATAATGGCCTTGACCCCCCAGTCTTCATATTGTTCAACCAACTCAACCGGATCTTTTTCGGAAATTTCGGTCCAACCTTCGACGGCAATACGATTGTCCCGGGCATCCAGACTGACCATAATTTGATTCGGGAAATGGCGGCAGGCTTCCTTAACCGTCCCGGGGTCTTTAAGGGCCACGGTCCCTAAAATGACCTGAGCCAATCCTAATGACAGATAGCTCTCCACAGTCGAAAGATCCCGGATACCTCCCCCAAGCTGGATCGGAATTTTAATCGTTTCAACAATCTCTTTGATGACCGAAAGATTCCGGGGGCCTTTTTCAAAGGCCCCATCCAGGTCGATGATATGGAGACGTTCGGCCCCCAGGTCCGCCCATCTTCGGGCCATTTCCAAGGGATGGTCCGAAAAGACGGTCTCGGCATCGGCCCGCCCTTCCCGGAGGCGGACACACCGGCCGCCTTTGATATCTACTGCTGGGATAATGATCATAATTTATTTTAGTGATTCAGCCGGGGGGAAGTCCTTTAACATCTCCATCAAACCCTGACGGGTAAGTTCCTGAACGGTAACCCAGCGCATGTTCCGTTTTAAAAAGGCATCTAATTCCAGGAGGTTTTCGGAAAGCGATTTTTGGGTTTGGGCCCACTGTGCCCTCCAGACCAGGCTTCCATCCCGTACCTTCAAAAGATGGATATCGACGGCTACCGAAGCCGGTTGGGTAATTCCATAACTCGTCCCTTTTCTTTCCTGATAACGAAAGACGGTACCCCAAAGCACATATTCTGCTTTCATTTGGGTGCCCAAGGCTTTCATTAAAATGAGAGGGTCTTTCTCGATCCCTTTGGCCAGAAGGATATTATAGAACCCTTCAACCTGGCTTGGGCTGATAAAATCAAACCCTTTATTTTTTTCCTGCAAAAATTCCCACAACCATTGGGTCAGGAGAGGGGCCGGATCTCCTTCAACAGGACCGCTCTCCATGATATTCCCACAGGATCGGCAACGGACAATTTCCTTCCCTTGGGCCTGTTCGACTTCGAAAGGGGCAATGGCCAATCGGACCCCAGCCAAAGACTCCCCGGTCCAAACCATGGAAAAGAAACCAGCCACCCCCATCAAAAGCAGAAATCTTTTTTTGATTTCTTTCTTCATTAGAGCATCCCCTTGGTCGAACGCACCTTGTTCAGACCCGCCTGAAGCTGACTGGCCTGAGAAATGGCCCGCCCAAAACCTTTAAACATGGCTTCAATGATGTGGTGAATATTTTCCCCGGCTAAAACTCTTAAATGAAGGGTAAGACCCGAGCGATTAGCCAGGGCCTGAAAAAATTCCTTGATCAAGGCCGTGTCAAAACCCTCCACCCTGACCTTTCGTGTTTTCCAACCATAAGCCAGATGGGGGCGTCGGGAGATATCGACGGCCACCAGGACCAGGGCCTCATCCATAGGCAATATCGAACTCCCGTATCGTTTAACCCCTTTTAAATCTCCCCAACATTGGCAGAAGGCGTCTCCCAGGCAAAGGCCGATATCTTCGACGGTATGATGGAATCCGACTTCGATGTCCCCCTGGGCCTTTAACTCAAGATCTAAAGACCCATGATGGGTCATCAGATCCAACATGTGATTCAGGTCTGGGACCGGGGATTGTATCCGGCTTATCCCCTTGCCGTCCTAGGATTGTTTTAATTGAATCCGGGTCTCT
>JACRBX010000175.1 GCA_016219225.1 Deltaproteobacteria bacterium | reverse complement strand
TTTTCGCATCAAGATAAAAACTCCGGTATCATCCCGACGATTGAAGGAGAGGTAATCGCTTCCGGTATATATGGCCAATTGGCCCACGACCGAAACAAGGAATTTGAGGGAACTTCGGGTCGAATTGCTTTGAAAACCGATGCACCCGATGTCGGGGAACTAACCATCGGAGAAAAAGCCAAGGCCGAAGAATTTAATCAAAAAGCCATCCTCCGGCCCCAAGGGTTTGAAGGAACCGTTGGAGTGATTCGGGACATTACCGAACAGAAACAACTCGAAAACAAGAAACAACAGCTCGAACAGCAGCTTTTTCACTCTAACAAAATGCAGACCATTGGTGAATTAGCCGGCGGCATCGCCCATGATTTTAATAATTTGCTGACCGTCATGCTGGGACAGACGGAAATAATACTCAAGAAGTCGGCCTCTATAGACCAGTCGCTGGCCAAACCCATTGTTACCATCCAAAAGACAATCATTCAAGCAGCTGAAATTAATAGTAAACTGCTAACATTTGCCCGAAAAGTAAAAATCGCCGACCTGCCCGTCAATCTACATGAAACAATCGAGGATACGATCTATCTCCTCTTCCACTCCTTTGACAAAAGGATCAACCTCCGTAAGGAACTATCCAACGACCGATCTGTTGTACTCGGGGACGCCGGCCTGTTAAAGAACGCTTTTATCAATATCGCGCTTAATGCTCGTGATGCGATGACCGATGGAGGCGATTTGATTTTTCGAACCGGCACCGTTGACAGTGAAACCCTCTCCACACGATTTCCCGATCGGAATGTACCCGGAGGGAATTATATTTCCGTATCGATAGAGGATACAGGCCTTGGCATGGACCAGGAAGTCTTGGATAGAATTTTCGAACCCTTTTTTACCACTAAAAGCCTCGGGAAGGGAACGGGATTGGGGTTGGCCTGTGTGGATGGGATCGTGGAGATGCACAAGGGCTTGATAGAAGTCAAAAGCACCAGAGGGATCGGTTCGATCTTTTCCCTCTATTTCCCCTTGGTAGAAAATATGAATGCCCTCCCGATTCCTGAAGGTTTAGAGGACCAAACACACCCCCAAATCAGAGGGCACATTATTATTGTTGACGACGAAAAGATAGTTCTTGAAACGCAGACCTTACTTCTACTAGAACTCGGCTATCGCGTGACGTCTTTTTCCGATGCCTTAGAGGCCATTGAATATTTCACCCAGCACCATAAGGATGTGGATCTGATCATACTCGATTTAAATATGCCCAATCTAAACGGAAAGCAATGTTACTATTTGCTTAAAAAAATCCAGGAAAACGTTCGGGTTATCGTTTCAACCGGATGTAACGTGGAGAACGAAGCCGATGAGTTGTTTAGGACCGGCATATTAGGGCTTATTCAAAAACCGTTCCCCATAAAAAAATTGGACGAGACCATCAAGAAGGTTTTGGAGAAACCGGCTTCATTTTGAGACCCCGGCCAGTTTGATCTCTTTGATATAGCCGTCGATCCCGTTTAACAGCCCGTCGACAATCCGGTCCAGATATTCATCCTGACACAATCGTTCCCTTTCCCGGTCATTGGAAATAAAAGAGACCTCCACCAGAATAGCCGGCATCTGGGCCCCGATCAGGACATAAAAAGGGGCCTGTTTAACCCCGAGGTTTTTGACCGGTGGATATTTTTCCGTTATGGATCTGATCAGGGTTTGCTGCACATGACCGGCCAGACGGCTGGATTCATCAATCTTGGTGTTCAGCATCAGATCCTTCAATATTTTTTGCATATCGCTTATCCGCTTGGTGGAGGTGGCATTTTCCCGGGCCGCCACGCGGATGGATTCTTCATCGGTGGCCAGGTTCAGGAAGTAAGTCTCGATCCCCTCGGCCAGAGGATTGGGACTGGCGTTGACATGAATCGAGACAAACAGGTCGGCATGTTTGGTATTGGCGATGGCCGTTCTGTCCTCCAGGCGGACAAAATGATCCGTTTCCCTGGTTAAAAGGGCCTCTAATTTAAGGTCTTGTTGAATCCGCTGGGCAAATTTTTTGGCAATTTTCAGGGTCAGGTCTTTTTCGTACAAACCGCCCTTGCCGGTAGCCCCTTTATCTTTGCCTCCATGACCGGCATCGATAATGACGCGTTTAACCCCCAACCCCAACTGCTGGGCCAGGGAAAGCTTTCTTTCACGGCCGGCGGGTTCGGTGGGACGGTCGGCAATTTTTTCTTTTCCGGAAACATCCACGATCAACCGGAAAGGATTTTCGAGGGTAAATATTTTATAACCCTTGATGCTTTCTATATCCAGGACCAAACGAACGGTTGAAGCCTCATACTGGCCGATTCGTGCCCCTTTCAAGAGTCCGTCCTTGATGACTAACGGCGAAGCCCGGCCTAAGGCCAGGCGGGCCGGATACAAATCCAGATAAAGCCTTTCCGGTTTTTCGATCGAAGGATCTTTCTTAAGCAGCCGATGTCGAAAGGAGATCTTATCTTCAACATCGACAATGATTCGCGTATAGTTTGGGGAGGACCAATGACGCAATCCCGTTACCCGGGTAAAGGACTGCCTTGGGTTTTCCTCCCCTGTGGGAGGCCTTTTCTCTTCCGGCGATTCATCTTCCTGGTTCGGGATGCCTGGATCAGTCTCAGGGGCTGGGCGGCCTTTTTCCATCTTCAGCAATAGTTCTTCGGCCTTTTTTTTCATGTCCCCTTTGGGATAATTCTGGATCAGGAGCTGGGCTGTCTCAAGGGCCTTTCCCGGGTTTCTTTTGTGCAGGAAATAGATTTCGGCCGACAGAAAAAGGGCATCATCGGCCAGGGGACTTTGTGGATAATGATTGACAAAGCGTGAAAAATGATCAAGGGCCAGATCCAGATCGGATTCCACCCCCGACGACGGGTAGAGGATATAATAGATCCGCCCCACCATGAACATGGACTTTTCTCCCCAGACGGTCCCGGGATGCTGTTTGTAAATATTTTGAAATCCCTCAAGCAGGGGTTGCCAATTTTGGCGGTCTTTTCTTTGCGGAGATTTATCCAGGGCATAAAATGACTGTCGGGTCTGGTTGTAGGTGTTCTCCAGATCCCGATCAGTTGGCCCGGAAAACCCAGGGGGCACCATGGGGCTCCAAAAACCGAAGGAGATCAGCAGAAGAATTACAACAAGGGGGAGGCGTTTAGTTCGAAAATGGAGTTCGGAGTTCGGAGTTCGGAGTTCGGAGTGAGCCATTTTCATGCTTCGTAAGTGCCCTTTGGGGTATGTGGGTTTAATACAAAAATAAAGTTCCAAGATGCAAGATGCAAGTATGAAAAACCCTGATCCCTGAAGCCTGAACCCTGATCCCATTTTCAGGCTTCGTATTGCCCCGCAAGGAGACTGAGGGTATAAGATGAACCTTATGATTCTTCAAGGAGATCCTTCAATTCTTTTAAAGTCAGCAAGGCCTGAAGGGGACTCATTTCATCGATCGAAAGGGATTTCACCCTTTCCTTAAGCTTCTGCTCTCTCCCGGAAAAGAGTTCCATCTGGGCCGGGTGGGCGACCCTCACCTTCTGGGAAGAGGCCAACGACGGCAAACCCCAGACATCCAGCTCTCCCTTTTCCAGATTTTTCAACACCTCCCGGGCCCTTTCAATCACCGGGAGGGGCAGGCCGGCCAGTCGGGCCACCTGAATCCCATAGCTGCGACTGGTGCCTCCCTCCTGTAATTTCCTCAAAAAAATAATTTGCTGGTTATATTCTTTTACCGAGACATGATAATTTTTAACCTTTTTTTTGGTCTGGGTCAAGTCGGTCAATTCATGATAGTGGGTGGCGAAAAGGGTTTTAACCCCTTTCCCTTTCAAATCATGAAGATATTCGGCCACGGCCCAGGCGATGCTCAGGCCGTCAAAAGTGCTCGTCCCCCTGCCGATTTCATCCAACAAAACCAGGCTCCGCTTTGTAGCCTGGTGCAGGATTTGGGCCGTTTCCTGCATTTCAACCATGAAGGTACTTTGCCCGGAGGAAAGATCATCCGAGGCCCCGACCCGGGTAAAGATCTGATCGACCAGACCGATAGTCGCTTCTTCGGCCGGAACAAAAGAGCCCATCTGGGCCATCAAAACGATCAAAGCCGCCTGACGTAGGATCGTGGATTTGCCGGCCATGTTGGGGCCGGTGATAATAATCATCTGCTGGGCTTCATTGTCCAGCTCAATGGAATTGGGAACGAATCGCTGGGCCGGTAGATTTTTTTCAATAACCGGGTGCCGGCTCTCCTTTAATAAAAGGGTGTCGCCTTCATTAAGGCTGGGTTTTTGGTAGCGGTTCTCCTGGGCCGTTTGAGCCAGGGAGGCCAGAACATCCAGGTCGGACAAAAGCTGGGCTGTTTTTTGCAGCCGGCCGCTTTCCTCGGCCACTTTTTGCCGGACTTCATGAAAAAGCCGGCATTCGAGTTCCCAGCGTTTTTCTTCCGCTTCCAAGACCATCACCTCATATTCCTTGAGCTCCGGGGTCAAAAACCGTTCGCCGTTGACCAGGGTCTGTTTCCGCTGGAAATCCGGAGGGACCGAAGGCAGGTTGGGTCTGGAGACCTCGATATAGTAACCGAAGACCCGGTTATACCCTATTTTAAGGGAATGGATTCCGGTCCGCTTCCTCTCCTTGGCCTCTAATTGGGCGATCCACTCCTTCCCTTCCCGGCTAACCCCGAGGTACTGGTCCAGTTGGGTATGATAACCCAGCCGGATGATCCGGGCCTCTTTATCTTTCCAATTCAAAGCCGGGTCATCCAGAACGGCCTCGGAGATCAGGGATGTTACCTCAGGCAAAAGATCCAGGGAGGCCCCAAGGGCCTGCAATTTCGAATGGGGGCTTTCATTAAGAAGTCGGCCGATGGCCGGCAGGTGGCCGAGGGAATTTTTTAAAGCCACCAGGTCCCTTGGGCCGGCCTGATTAAGACAGACCTTGGCCACCAGCCTTTCGATATCATATATCTCCTTCAGATGGGCACGAAGGGCTTGGCGCAAAACCGGATCTTCGACCAAGGCCTCGACCAATGCCTGCCGCACCCATATTTTTTCCAAATCTAAAAGGGGATAGTTGAGCCATTGCCTGAGTTTGCGACTCCCCATGGCCGTCATAGTCTGATCGAGAACCGAAAGTAAAGACCCTTGCCGCGTCCCTCGATACAAGGTCTGGGTTAGTTCCAGATGCCGTTGGGTGGTCTCTGAAAGGACCATAAATTCATTGAGGTGATAAACCTGCAGGGGTTGGAGGTGCGATACGCTCCCTTTCTGGGTTTCCATCAGGTAAAAAAGAAGGGCCCCGGCGGCCCGAAGGCCTTCGGACAAGGTTTGAGTCCCGAACCCGGCCAGAGAATGGACCTGAAAATGTTTGATCAATAGATCCCGGGCCCTGCCCAATTCAAAAGGCCCTTCCTCCCCGAAGGTCAGGAAATAGGGAGATAACCTTTCTAAAAGGGACTGCGCTGCCGGGGTTTGTTTCAGGCCTCGAGAGATGAGAATCTCCGAAGGATTGACCCGGCCGATCTCCTCAAAGGCCTTTTCCCGGTCGGTTACTTCGGTGACCCGGAATTCTCCGGTGGCCAAATCCACCGAGGCCAGACCGAGGCGGGGCTCCTGACAGGACAGGGCTAAAAGATACCGATTGGTTTTGATGGAAGTATCGTCAATATAGAGTCCCGGAGTAATCAGCCGGGTGACTTCACGCCGAACGATCCCCTTGGTTTGGGTTGGGTCCTCGACCTGTTCACAAAGGGCCACCTTATAACCCTTCTCCACCATTCGGGAAACGTATCCCGAAACGGCCTGAACCGGTACCCCGCACATGGGGACCTGGTCCTGATTCCCCTTGTGGCGGGAGGTCAAGGTGATTTCCAGGATCCGGGAGGCCAATAAAGCGTCTTCATAAAACATTTCAAAAAAATCCCCAAGCTGATAGAAAAGGATATAGTCCGGGACCTTTTCTTTGATCTCCAGGTATTGCTCCAGCATCGGGGTAATCTTGGTCATGAACGGGACAGCCGTTAGGAATGGACTGGGGGGGGGTGCTCTTCAGGGGAGACTTTTATTTCGCCTGAAGAATCGGGGGAGGCGGCCGATTCCATTATGGGTTTCTCTACCGGTTTGGACTCCTGGAGGGTAGTCCGTAATAGTTTTAGTTCCTTAGAGAGGCGACGCCGTTCAACCAACCCGATTAAGGTGGCCAGGAGAAGACCCGAGAAAAAAAGGATGGGGGCAATTAAAAAAAAGGGCAACGGGATCGATTCCAGGGCCAGGAAGCCCAGGTTCAATCGAATGGAGATGCTATAGGTCAAGGTGGCATAATTTTGAATGACAAATAGTACAAAAATCATGACCAGCAATCCATAGAAAAAGAGCTTAACGGTTTTCATGAAAACCTTCCTGGACTTCCTTAAAAAAAGGAAGCAATCTGAAATAGGTTTGTTCCATGTGTTCGGGGATAACCCGGAGATCCCCAAAAACCGTCATGAAATTGGTGTCCCCGTTCCAGCGGGGGACGATATGAAAATGGAGATGGTCCTCTACCCCGGCCCCGGCCACTTTCCCCAAATTCAATCCCACATTGAATCCTTCAGCTTTCATTGTTTTCTTGAGAATGGTGACCGAATGGCTAACCATGGTCATCAGGGCGATCATCTCCTGAGGTTCCAATTGATCCGGGGCGGCCACATGCCTTAAAGGCGCCACTAATAAATGCCCGTTGATATAAGGATATTTATTCATCATCACTAAAGAACGGTTCCCCCTAAACAGGATCAAACGTTCCGAAAAATTTCCGTTTTCCCCCGGACAAAAGATACAGCCCTTTTCCTTGACATCATTTAATATGTAGTCCATCCGCCAAGGGGCCCACAAAGTCTTCATGCCCTACTCCCTTCCCAATCTATAAAAATATATTGTAATTTCGTGTTAAACCCATGTCCTTGTGGGGCATCACGAAAAAATGAGAATATCGAATATCGAATAATGAATAATGAATGTCGAAGGAAGGTAAAAATAAATCACTTCATGATTCGAAATTCGATGTTCGATATTCGATATTCGTATTTTTTTAAACCTCCAGGATCTCTCCCTTTAAACCGGAATCGATATGAATGATCCCGATGGTCGGTTTTCGAAAAAAGCCTATCCCCGAAGCCGATCCCGGATTAAAAAACAGGACCCCGTCGGACCAGTAATTGGCCGGTTTGTGGGAATGTCCGTATACCAGGCAATCGATCTGGGGAAATTCCGGCCGGATACGCTCTTCCAATCCCCCGGCCGGACCAAAGCCGTGAATCAAACCGATCTGATGGCCCTCAAGAGATAAGGTTTTTTTAATCGGCAGGACACCTTTTAAGTTCCATTCATCCATATTCCCCTGGACCGCTTCAACGGCCATTCCCTGGAGAAACTCATAAACAGGCAGACTGACCATATCGCCGGCATGGAGGATAAGATCCACGTCCTTAAAATGGGTCTCTACAATATGTTTTAACCCTGGCGTTACGCTGGTTAAATGCGTATCGGATAACACACCAATCTTCATTTGTTCCAATACCCTCAATATTCTTTAATAACAAACCGGTTGACCAAGAGTAAGGATAATAAATTCAAGGATTATGTCAAGATAAAGTTTGTTGTTCCAAATAGAGCAGGAATTCAATTCCGGTTAAGATAAAGTCCTTGTTTCCTTTTTGCTCCTCTGGTATATTTTTCATGGCTGAAACAACTGCCCAAAAAGGGAAATCAGGGGGAACTATGGAAGGTTCAAAAAAAGAAACGGGTTATAAAGACCTATTGGAAAACATGCAGGATTTCGCCCATACCGCCGAAGCGGATTTTTTAGAAGGAATTTCCCGTTCTTCCGGCCAAGAGGAAGAACTCCCCTTGTCCCTTTCAGTTGGGGCCAGGGTTAAGGCCATCCGGCAAAAGCAAGCCCTTTCCATATTGGATGTGTCCCAGAGAACCGGTTTTTCGGAATCGACCATCGCCCAAATTGAAGCGGGAGAAATTCTGCCGCCATTAGGGGATTTGGTCAAATTGGCCAGGGCCTTGGAAATGAAAATGGGTTATTTGTTGGTCCAGGGCGAATCCAAACCCTACACCGTGGTTCGCAAAAAAAATCGTAAAACCATTTCCCGATACAGTTCTCAAAAAACCATCCGCTATGGCTATTCCTATGAGTCCCTGGCCCCCGAAAAGCGGGAAAGGAACATGGAACCTTTTCTGGTCACCTTGGAACCGACTTCCCAGGATGAACCGCCTTCAACCCATGATGGAGAAGAGTTTATTTTTGTCCTGGAAGGAGAAATTGAGGTCCTCCTGGGAGAAAACCGGGAACTCCTGGCTTCGGAAGATTCAATCTATTATGATTCATCCCTGCCTCACCGGGTTCGTGCACTGGGGGACCAAAACGCCCGTATTGTGGCTGTCTTATATACGCAGGAAAAATAAAAAAATCTTAATTATCTTTTCAACTATCTTTGGTTAATCCTTTTAAACGGGCGATATGGGTCTTTCGGTCCTGGGGTGGAATGAGACGGAGGATTTCGGGAAGCTCCAATCCATTGGTTTGTAACAGGGATTCATCGGCCAAAACCGCTTCCGGGCTCCCGGATGCCATAATCCTGCCTTGGGCCAAAACCACTACCCGGTCGCATAATTGAAGGACCATTTCCATATCATGGGTGGCGATAATCCGGGTCTGAGGGAAAGTGGCCAGCAGTTCGATCAATTCTTTTCGAGAGCGGGGATCCAGGTTGCTGGAAGGCTCATCCAGGACCATGATTTCCGGATCCATAGAAAGGATGGTGGCCAGAGAAGCTTTTCTCTTCTCGCCGACGCTCATATGATGAGGAGAACGGTTCTCAAAGCCCGTCAAACCGACTTTCCCCAAAGCAGCGGCCACCCGGCAGGAGATCTCTTCCTGCGGGATCCGGCTGTTTAAAGGCCCAAAGGCCACGTCTTCAAATAGGGTGGGGCAGAAGAGCTGGTCATCCGGATTTTGAAAAACCAGTCCTACTTTATTGCGGACCCAGCCCAGATTCTGTTTGGAAATCGGGTCCCCCAGTACCCGAACCTCTCCACCATTTCCGGATAAAAGCCCGTTTATATGAAGCAGTAAAGTCGATTTCCCGGCCCCATTAGGCCCTACCAGTCCCAGACATTCCCCTTTTTGAACCTGGAGATTGATATCCTCCAGGGCCGGGTGACCATCCGGATAGGTATAGGAAAGGTGACGGATTTCTAAGGCTTTCATCGAAAAATAATTTGGGAGATGACGGTGGCTGAAAAGAAGGCTGATAAAAAGACATAGTCCGCTCCCTGCATCCGGGAAGGGGTTATGGTCTTGGGAAGCCCCTGAAAACCCCGGGCGACCATTCCCAGATAGACCCTTTCGCCCCGTTCATAACTGCGTAAAAATAATTGCCCGAGCATTCGGCCCAGCGTCTTGACCTGCCAGATTGTTCGGCCCCGGTATCCCCTCGAATCCACGGCCCGTTTTATGGTCAGGACTTCGTCCAGGAGTACAAAAAAATAACGGTAAATGAAACCCAATAATAAGGTCAAAAGCGAAGGGACCTTAAATTTTTTCAGGGCCTCCAGGAGCCGGGGGAAAGGCGTGGTCGATGAAAGCACAATAACGGCCAGGACCCCTATAAGGCCTTTAATCAAGACATTCCAAAAGACCAGCAGATGGGTTCGGCCCAATAACAGGGACCCGGGCCCCAGGCTGTACCCCCCGGCCGGCTGGTTGACCGGTAAAAAGGGGACAAAAAGGGAGACCATGAGGATAAAAGGAATAATGATCAAAGAACGGGTCAGCACATAGCGAACCGGAATACGGGAAAGCCTCAGGGTGAGTCCGATCAAGCCCAGATGAAAGAGAAAAACCGGCCAACACTGGGGCGGCGTCAGAACCGTAACGATCATTAAGGTCAGGAAAGACAGGACCTTGGTCCGGGCATCCAAATTATGGATGACGCTGCCCAGATGGCTGTACCGATCTAAAAAGGAATGTTCCATATTCTTTTTTCCTTCTTTTTCATATTAAACCGTCATGCCACGATAGTGGCGTGGCACCACGAAGCATGAAAATAGCGCAGTTGATGATTGAACTCGAACTCTATTTCGGAATAAACCCTCATGCCCCAGGGCACCAACACATGAAATGGTTTCAGGTTTTTCCCGCTTGAAACTTGCATCTTGCATCTTGTAACTTTATTTTCCTACCAACCGCTTATTCTCTTTTCCGCCTTAACAGCCGGCAGAGCCCCCAGCCCAGAAGGACCATAGCCAGGGTCCCCAGCAAGCCGGACAGGGCGGTAGCCCAACCTTCATTAGGAATTCCCGGGATCTTATAGTCGGGAAAGGGAGAACGATCCCACCAGGTCACCCCGGATTGCCCGGCCTTCTTAATAAAACCCAGCTTCTCGGCTACCCTTTCCAGGCCGTCCGGCCGGGAGGAGGCCCAGGGTGAAAGAAAAAAAGCTATGATCACGGCTGCTAAAAAGCCCCAGAGCAGCAATCTTTTTTGAGATGGATTTCGGGTCGTCATAATTGTCCAAGTTCTGATGCCGTTTTCTCCATTCTCCAGGTGCGGATTAAATCGGAGCGGGCCGTCAAAACCGCGGACAAAACGGCTACGGTTATCAGCGCTTCCCCTATCCCGATCAAGGCATGAAAACCTACCATGGATGGGATAACCAAAGAGAATGGGGAAGTCCTGGAAAGGCCCAATTCAAGAGCGCAAGCTAACGAGGCCAAGACTATTGAAAACCAGGAGGCTACTGCCGAGGCCGCGAGAAACCCCCGTCGGTTCGTTGGCAACAGGAATTGGAAAAAACGAAAGATCAGATAACTTCCCATCCCCCCGATCAATCCCATGTTGGCGATATTAGAACCTAAAGCAGTTATTCCCCCGTCAGCAAACCCCAGGCATTGCAAGATCAGGACCAGAGCAATAATGATAAAACTCAACCAGGGTCCCAACAGGATCGAAGCCAGGGCCGCTCCCAGAAAATGGCCGCTGGTACCCCCGGCTACGGGGAAATTGATCATTTGGGCCGCAAAGATAAAGGCCGCCGTTACCCCTACCAGAGGGATTTCCTTTTCGGTAAGCTCCTGTCTGGCCTTTTTAAGGGCCACAACCATAGTCAACCCCGAAAGGCCCACCGTGGTCAGGTTGATGGTATTACTTAAAAAACCATCCGGGATATGCATGGAAATCTTTCAATACCCAGTTTTTATTACTATTAAATGAAATGGCCCAAAATAAAAAAGGCCATGAAGGGTGTCAAGGGTACTCCTTGAGTTCAGCCTTCATGGCCTTTTATTGGATATTACTATAATACGGTTCTCGAGTCCTGTCAAGCAAAAAGGGTCGGGCCCGGCTCAAATTCTCAGGAGGCGCCTTTTCTCCTTTACTCTTAATCCCTGATAGGTTAAAATATAAATCTGCTTCAATTTGGAATGGGCTTACTGGTCTATCCCCTCTCAATCCTCTGAATAAGGCCCTCCACCGGCAAGCAATTTTTCCCAATGTTTATTGAGGAGGTACCTGATTTTATTATGCCGAATTCAATTATTACCGGAACAGGCAGCTATATTCCAACCGAAAAGATCGCTAATGAGTATTTCCTGGGTCATGAATTTTATGGAGCCGACGGGAAGAAACTGGAAAGACCGAACCCCATTATTATTGAGAAGTTCAAGGAAATAA
>JACRBX010000174.1 GCA_016219225.1 Deltaproteobacteria bacterium | reverse complement strand
TAAATTAATCTAAAAAGCGGCTTGATCGATTTTCACAGGGGAGGAGAAAAATTGGTATCCATAGAAGAGAATATAATGACCCAATGGGCGGAGGCCTTCTCTACCGTGGCCTTTCTGGCCAAAAGCCTTTCCGATGAGAACCGCTTACGGATCCTTTTATTCCTGGGGAATGGAAAAGAATCGGTATCTCGCATTGTGGAAGAGCTTAATATTTCCCAACCCCTGGTTTCTCATCACCTGAAAGAACTGAAAAGGTCTTTGCTGGTCAAGGTCGAAAGGAACGGGCCATTTATTTACTACGAATTGGCCGATAAAAGAATAGTCAATGTTTTAAAAGACCTGCGGGTTCTGGCCAATGATTTATTAGCCAACCGGAAGACATTTTAACCAAGGAGGATGGTATGAGTTTAAAAACTCTGCAACGGATTGTCGATAATTTAGAGCCCAAAGAAGCCTTGAGAGAGATGGCCGGTATCATAAAAAAACTCTTCCCCCTTTTGGATGAGCAGGCCCGTCTGGATTTTGTGGTTGATTTGATCGGAGATGCCGGGTCGGACAAAGTTTCCAGCCTGGTCCATCTTTGACTGGCCGAGTGCATGGACGAAGGTGTCGATCCAACCCGTATGTGTCAAAGTTTAGTGGATAAGGTCTTCCAGTCCAAACAACTGAAGGCCGTGGCCGACCCGGAAATCCTGGTCCTTTTTGAAGACTGGCTGGAGGAATTGGAAGAGGAGATTATTGCGCAAGTGAGAAAGAATCCTTCCCAGGATCCGGCAGTTCTGGCTGAAGGGTTAGGGCTATCCAAATCCGGAACCCTTTTCCTGATTACCAAGTTACAACTGGAAGGAAGGATATAACCATCTTTGGATTGCGGATTGCGGAATGCGGATTTTGGAATGAAAAACAAAACCATTTCTAATGAATGGAATGCTCATGGAAAATCGTAAAACTATTATAGTGGCTTTTATAGCAGTGGCCCTGGTCATTGGGAGTCTCTGGTTCACCAACCGGGCCGTGACCCCGAAAGAGGCCACCTGGGAGGATGTCCTGGTCGAGGCCAAGGCCGGCGGCTACGGGATCATCAAGACCCAGGATTTATGGGATCGCTATCAGAAGGATTCCACGAGTATACTGCTGGTGGATACCCGCCAGGAGTGGGAATACCGGACCGGGCATCTTAAAGGGGCCCTCAATTTTCCTATTGAACCTACCTGGTATTCAAGGTGGCGAAAACAGAAGCCTTTGGAGACTTTCCTGGGGACGGACAAGAACCGGTTTATCGTTTTTTACTGAGCCGGGTTGACCTGAGTCCGCAGTGACTCGGCAGCCCGGGTGGCTGTTAAGTTGGGATATAAAAACGTTTTCCGTGATCCTTATGGGTATCCGGAATGGCAGGCAAAAGGATTGCCCGTAGAAAGCAAACCGGCCGGTCTTTCCGAAGGGACGGCTCCCCCCCAAGCCCCTGGTCCTCTATACGGCTGGGCCATGGTCTGGACACTCCTAGGGATCTTTGTCGGCGGGATCGCCCTGAACCTGACACCCTGTGTCTATCCGCTTATTCCCATTACCGTTTCTTATTTCGGAGGCCGTAGCGGGCAGGGACAGGGCCGGCTGGTGCTCCATGGGTTTTTTTACATCGGGGGTTTATCCCTGACCAATTCCATCCTGGGGGTGATAGCCGCCTTAACCGGGGGACTTATGGGGGCCATGCTTCAAAATCCTATAGTCCTGATTATCATTGCGGCCATACTGGTCTTTTTTGCCACCAGCCTCCTGGGTTTTTGGGAACTGCGTCTGCCTGAAGGCCTGAACCGGATGGCCTCGAAATCTTATGCCGGTTATTTCGGGACGTTATTTATGGGGTTGACCCTTGGATTGGTGGCCGCCCCTTGTATCGGTCCTTTTGTCCTGGGTTTGCTGACCTGGGTGGCCAGTATGGGCTCCCCCTGGCTGGGCTTCCTGATCTTCTTTACCCTCAGTCTGTGGCTGGGACTGCCCCTTTTTCTTTTGGCTGTTTTCTCGGGAAAGATCGAAAAGCTCCCCCGTTCCGGTGAGTGGATGCTCTGGGTGCGCAAGCTTATGGGCTGGGTGCTGGTGGGTATGGCCGCCCATTTTATCCGGCCCCTTTTGCCGGAAAGCTGGGGGATCATCCTTCTGGCGGCCGTGGCTTTTTTGGCCGGAATCCATCTGGGGTGGTTGGATAAAACAAAGGCCGCCTTCAGGTCCTTTAACTGGCTGAAGACCGGCGCCGGATTGGCCGGAATAATCATAGCCACCCTGCTCATCGGGTCCTGGGGTTTTCGTGGACCCGGGGTGGCCTGGCAGCCCTATTCGGATCAACTTTTAGGAGAGGCCCGCAATCTGAAGAAACCGGTCATCATCGATTTTTATGCCACCTGGTGCACCCCCTGCCGGGAGCTGGAAGATATTACCTTTCACGATGCGGCTGTGGTCCATGAGGCCGCCCGCTATTTTGTCATGATCAAGGTGGACCTGACCCAAGGGGGAAACCCTGTCTACGAGGCTTTGTTAAAGCAATATGCAGTCAAAGGGGTTCCCACCATCGTCTTTTTAAGTGACCAGGGTAAGGAATTGGGAAATCTCCGGTTGGTGGATTATCTGCCCCCGGATCAATTTTTAAAACGCATGGCCGAGGCCAGAAAATAAATGCTGCGAAAGGAGAAAAAAACATGGTAAAAGTAAGCTGTTTTATGAACGAACCGAACGGCAAGCCCTGAAAGCACTTTCAGGAGATGTTGCCCAGGCTGGGCAAAAAATATGAAATTCAAACCGAGGTTATTTCCAAGCCCCGGGCCGAATTCCAGACCGATGAATATTTCGAGCTGGACCTGCCGGTGGCTCCCGCGGTCATGGTGGACGACGAGATCGTGGTCGAAGGCTCCGATGTGGCCGAGGATAAACTGGAAAATGTCATTCGTGCCCATCTCGGACTGGAGCCGATGGAGCCAGAAAAGAAGGGGCTATTGGGACGACTATTCGGTCGTTAAGGGAAGCAGATCGAAGTTGCTCACGGTTACCGATAGCCTGAGCAAAGAAAGGTGAATCCTGTAAATCCTGTCAGCAATAAAAGGGCGGCAAATGCAAACTGAAGAAAACCCGAAGTCCAAAGGTAAAAAAGGGGCGGTCATAAAAGCTGCTATTTTGGCGGTTTTTATCATCGCCGCCATTTACCTGGTCCGTTACACACCGGTAAAAGAATTTTTAACCGTCCAGGAGATGAAGCGGTTTTTAGATACCGCCGGCTTCTGGGCCCCCCTGGTTTTTATTCTCATCTATACCCTGGCCATCTGCCTTTTTGTGCCCGGTACCATAATAACCGCCTTGGGAGCGGCCATATTCGGAGCTTACTGGGGATTTGTCTATGTCTTGGCCGGGGCCATCCTGGGGGCCACGGTCACCTTTTTTATCGGCCGCTATCTGGGAAGGGATTTTGCCGCCTCGGTTATCGGGGATAGACTTAAAAAATATGACGAGGCCATCGAACGAAACGGTTTCGCCACGGTCCTCTATTTACGGTTGATTTATTTCCCTTTTACGGCCATGGATTTTGGCATGGGCCTGACCAAGGTCCGTTTCTGGGATTATTTTTGGGGTACCTTACTTGGGATCATCGTCGGGACTTTTGTCTTCACCTTTTTTGTCGGAACGATCAAAGAGGTCTGGGCCAGCGGGGATTGGGGTCAGCTTATTTCGGGCAAGGTTTTTCTCTCCATAGGCCTTTTTGTTTTTTCCTTATTCATCCCTAAGATCATCAATAAATTCAAAAAGGAATAGTCCCTGAACCAAAGGAAAGGGTTTTCCCCGTTGACTTGAAGCCATTTCATCCTTATTTTTATTTAATCCGGTAAATCCTGTTAAAAAAGGAGGGGACCAATGCCTACGCTCGACTATCAAGGGTTAAAAATCAAGATCAACGATGAAGGGTATCTCGAGAATTTTGATGCATGGGACGAAACCGTGGCCTGTGCCCTGGCTGAAAGAGAAGGGGTCGGCAAGACCTGTCCGATGAACCAGGAACAATTGGAGATATTAAGATTTATCCGGGAATATTATCAAAAGTTCCATTCGGTCCCTATCGTCCGGGCGGTCTGCACCAATGTCCATCAACCCCAAAAATGTGAATATATCCAGTTCCCGGATCCCATTACCACCTGTAAGATCGCCGGCATCCCCAAACTGGAAACAGGATATGATTTAATGTAATCAGATGAAGATCCTTTTTGCCGCTCCCGAAAATGCCTGGGGAGGTTTTTTCCATAAAATCCGAAAGGAACTCCCGGAGCACGATTTTAAAGCCGCCGGCCGTTTCGGGGTGGATACTTTAAAGGGGATTCAGATCCTGATCCCGACCATGACTCTTATTACCCGGGAGATGTTGGCCGAGGCCGATGATCTGCGTCTGATCCAGCAGTGCGGCGTGGGGCTTGAAGGTGTGGACTTGGAAGCGGCCGGGGAATTGAACATCCGGGTGGCCAATGTGCCATCGGACGAATCAGGCAATGCCGATTCGGTAGCGGAATTGGCCATCTATCTGATGATCGGTCTGGCCAGAGACTTTCGGGGTATGGCCCGTAGTCTGGCCGACCGGAAGATGGGCGAACCCCAGGGCCGTGCCCTTCAGGGTTTGACCGTGGGCCTGGTGGGTCTGGGCGGAATCGGACGGGCCTTGATCAAACGACTAAAGGCCTTTGACGTCCATCTCATAGGAATAAAAAGGACCGACCCTCAAAAGGCCAAAGAGGACCTGGGACTGGATTGGGCTGGAGGTCCGGAGGATTTTGGAGAACTCCTTCGGAAGGCTGATTTTGTGGTCCTTTGTCTCCCGGTAACCAGGGAAACCCAAAAGATTATGGACCGCAAGAAGTTTGCCCTGATGAAAAAGAATGCTTTTCTCATCAACCTTTCCCGGGGAGGTCTGGTGGATCGGGATGCCCTGCTGGAGGTTTTGGTCTCCAAAGGGATTGCCGGTGCCGGGCTGGATGTATTCTGGGAAGAACCACCGGACCCCGAAGATCCGGTCTTTGTCTATAACGTCCTGGCTACTCCGCATATAGGCGGCTCCACCGATGTCTCCATGAGGGGGATTGTTAAGACCGTGACAGAAAATATCCGCCGGGTGGAACGAAACCAGGAGCCCTTGTATCTCAGATGACGAACGAATCCATTTTAATGAACTATTTTTACCGACACCATTGATTCAAGCAGTTTGGTGCCCAAGCCAACATCACCGCTTTTTCTCATCCAGGATCCGGTGATACAGTTCACGGAAGATGAAGATAAAATATCCTTAGAATTTCGTTGGCCAGTTGGCCAGGAGGTGTTTCCCGATGCCCCCGGTGTGCCGGTCCCGGCAGATGTCCAGGGCCTGAAGGATAAAATGGCGCGTCTCCCGGGGATCGATGACATCATGGATATAGTGCCTGGCGGCGGCCGAATAGGGGGCGCTGTCCAGGATCATTTGTTGAACGAACTGCTCTTTTTGTACGGCCATTTCCGGGGAGCTTTCCATCTTTCCGGCAAAGACCACGTTGGCGGCGATCTCGGGGCTGACGAAGCTCATCTCGGCCGTCGGCCAGGCCACGATAAAGTCTGTGGCACATCCCGAGCCGGCCATATTCCAGAAGGCCATCCCGTAAGCCTTGCGGATTATAACCGTGATTTTGGGTACGGTGACCTGCCCCAGGGCATTCATATAATTCATGACCCGGGCCCCCACGCGATTTCGTTCGGCCTCCCGGCCCACCAGAAAACCGGGGGTGTCCTCAAAAAATAGCAAGGGGAGGTTATAGGAATCGCAAAGAACCAGAAAGCTGATGATCTTGTCGATACCGTTGGTATCAATGGCCCCGGCCTTGAAGAAGGGCTGGTTGGCCACGATGCCCACCACCTCGCCGCCCAGGCGGGCCAGGGCCGTAATCACACTTTTGGCAAAAAGGGGCTTGATGGGAAACAAGATGCCGCCGTCGACGACGGTTTTCAAAAGCTTGTTCATGTCATAGGCCCGGTTTCTTTTTTCCGGAAGGATTTCCAGAATCCTGTCCATTTGGCTACCCGATCCTTCTGGTACGGGTTTAAGGGGTGGTCTTTCTTCACAGTGAGAAGGCATATAGGAGAGGTAGTCCCGGATGATGGCGAAACATTCCTCCTCATTCTCCGCCACCCGGTCGGCATTGCCGGTGACTTCGGCATGGACTTTCCATCCCCCTAATTCTTCGTCGGTTATCTTTTCACTGATAGCCAGCTCCAGAACCCTCGGGCCGGAAACGCCCATGGCACTGCCTTTGACTTGGACCACGAAATCCGAAAGGCAGGCCATCCAGGTGGGGGCCCCGTAACATTCTCCCATTATAGCGGTAATCATGGGCGACTTGCGCACCCGGCTCATATGCCTGACGAAGGTATCAAAACCCCCCCCGCCGTAAGAGGCGAGGCCCTGGGCACCCATGATATCGGGCATGCGTGCCCCGCCGGCCTCTCCCAGGTAGATTAAGGGAAAGCCCTTATGTTCGGCCAACCGCTGCAGATCTCCTTCCTTGCGGGCAGCTACCCGGCTGGAAGTGGCTGCAAGGACAGTAAAGTCATTGGCAGTAACGGCGACTGTCCGTCCGTCAATTTTTCCATAACCGGCGACTTTACTGTCTGCCGGGGTCTTGTCTTCCATCCCGGGCATATCCGAGCAGTTCAACAGGCCCACTTCCAGAAAGGTATTGGGATCCAGAAGCCGGGGTATCCTTTCCCTGGCAGTCAGTTTTCCCTGGTCATGCTGGATTTTTATCTTTTTCGGCCCCCCCATCTGCAGGGCCTTTTCTTTTCGTTTTTGTAATTCGGTAAGTTCTTTCTCGAAGGGCATGGGACTCCTTTATGAAAATAATATCCTTGAAATCTCTCCAAAGATATTTGAAATTCTTTATTCAGATTGTTTAAGGAGCACTTCGTTTGAGGGAAGAGGCAACTGTCTTTAACCTCAAATCGTCGAAGACGAACGCTCCTCAAGCGTAGCGATCCTTTTCCCCTCAGGGCATAATCCCGTGCCGATAGACCGGGGTCGCCGGAAGGCTTCGGCTGTTCAGGGCCAGCTCCAGGGCCCGGATAATCCGGGGCCTGGTTTCCCGGGGATCGATCACATCATCGACATTAAAATTGGCCGCCGCCCCGTAAGGCCCGCCTAGTTCGGCAAATTGCCTTTCCAGTTCCCGTTTTTTGGCCTCAGGGTCAGGGGAAGACTCTATCTCTTTCTTGTAGGCCGCCAGGATACCCCCGGCTGCCGGGATGGCCCCAAAATCAGCCGTGGGCCAGGCCAATACGGCCGCCTGCCCGGCCTCGGCCCCTCCCATGGCCGATCCCCCGTAGCCGAAGGCCTTCTTGATCACCACGGTGATAATCGGTACATCGGCAAAAGCCAGGGAATAGGCACAGGCCAACCCGTCCCGTAAGGTGCCCTCACGTTCGGCCTGGCTTCCGGTCATGACCCCGGGGATATCAGTCAGAAAAATAATGGGCACATGATAAGCGCTGCACAGGTCGACAAAATGTCGGTATTTCCTTGCTGCCTTGGCATCCACCGCACCGGCCATAAATTTCGGTTGATTGGCGATGATCCCCACCGTATGCCCGCCCATCCGGGCCAGGGTCGTGATGAGGTTGGGGGCGAAATGGGGCTTGACCTCAAAAAAGACCCCATTATCGACGACGCAGCAGATGATCCGCTTCATGTCGTAGGGGATATTACGTTCCGCCGGCACGATGGTCAGCAGTTCTTCTTCCATGCGGTCCGCCTTATCACCGGAATCTAGATAAGGGGGATATTCATAGGCATTGAGCGGCAAATAGGAAAGATATTCCTTGGTCATGGCAATGGCCTGTTCATCCGATTCGGCTTCGTTATCGCCTAAGCCGGATTGGCGGCAGTGAATTTTGGTCCCCCCCAGATCCTCTTTGGAGACCACTTCCCCGATGGCCGTGTAAACTACCGGCGGGCCGCCGGCAAACAGTTGCCCATGGCCTTTGACCATGATAATAAATTCGATCAAGCTGACCTGGAGCGAAGAGTCTCCTGAGCAGGGCCCCATGGCAATGGCTACTTGAGGGGCTATGCCGGAATGCCTGGATATCTCCAGAAAATGACTGACATGAGGCAGCCCCATGTTGATGGTCTCTTCTGATCTGGCCCCGGCCCCATCCATCATCCAGATGATGGGCACCTTGGCCTTCCGAGCCATTTGGACGGTGCGCCAGTTTTTGAGCCAGTGGGTACGGCCCACCGAGCCGCCCAGCACAGTAAAATCCTCGGCAATGCTGCAGGCCATCCGTCCATTGATCTTGCCGTAGCCCACGATTACCGCATCGGCCGGGGTCTTTTTGTTTTCCTTTTTCAGCCGTTCGCTGGGGCTCATGGCCAGCAGGCCGTATTCCGTATAGTTCCCGCCATCAAAAAGAAGGGCCAGCCTTTCCCGTGCGGTCAGTTTTCCCTGGTCGTGCTGTCGTTTGATCTTTTCCGGGCCGCCCATTTCCAGGGCCGTGTCCCTTCGCTTTTGAAGGTCTGCAATTTTTTTCTGCCAATCCACTTTTCGAGTCCTTTTTTTATTATTTTATTAAACGGCGCAGAATTTTTCCGGCCCCGGTAACCGGTAGACTCTCCCGGAACTCGACGACCCGGGGGTACTTATAGGAGGCCATTTTTTCTTTGGACCAGGCAATCATCTCCGCTTCGGTAATCTTGCCCCTGTACTCCGGCTTAAGAACGATAAAGGCTTTGACGCTTTCACCCCGGGCCGGATCCGGAACGCCGATGACCCCCACCTGGGCCACTGCCGGATGGTGCAGGAGCAAGACTTCCACGTCCTCCGGGAAAACACTGTAACCGGAACACTTGATCATTTCCTTGATGCGGCCCATAAAATACAGATACCCGTCGTCATCGATCCGGCCGATGTCCCCGGTCGAGAGCCAGCCGTCCCTCAAAGTGGCCTGGGTGGCTTCCGGTTTGTTCCAGTATCCCTTGAACACCCCCGGATTACGGATGACGATCTCTCCGGGCTCATTTACGCTCAGTTCTTTTCCTGTTTCCGGATCCATGATCCGCAGGTCCGTATCAAACAGGGGAATTCCGGTGGGACCGAATTTAACTTTATCATAGGGCATGGCGCAATCACAGGTATGGGTCTCACTCAATCCGTACCCGGCCTCCCACACCGGCGACCCTTTGGTAAATTCCCGCCACAGGCCAGCGACGTCTTCAGTCAAAGGCACGCCGAAACTGGTGCAGGAGGTGTAGCGGAGTGCGCTCCAATCGATCTGCCCGGCCCTGGGGACCTTCATAATGGCCAGCAGCATGGGGGTGATGGCATACCAGTTCGTACAGTGATATCTTTCAAAAGCCCTGACCACTGTTTCCGGATCGAACCGGGTCAAAAGGACGGTCGTTGCGCCGCCATAGACCGGCATGCCGAGCCCCTGCACATTCCCGGCGATATGAAAGACGGGCATTACCGCCAGGGAAATATCATCCGCCAGGGACCGGGTGAATTGAGAACTTTGGGCGATCTTGAATAAGGCATTGCCGTAAGTCAGCATGGCCCCCTTGGGCCGGCCGGTGGTCCCGGAAGTATAAACCATCATGGACACATCGTTCCAGATATCAATGGCCACCTCCGGGACCTCCGCAGGATGATCGGCCAAAAGGGCTATAAAATCCTGTGTGTTAAGATAGACTTTTTTCTCCTTCCGCAGTTCATCGGGCAAAGGCAGGGTCGGCTCCGGCGGAAGCATGTCCCCGTAATTGGTCACCACCACCGCTTCCAGATCGAGCTTATCCCGGATCTTTTCGACCACTGGATAAAGATCATCGGTGGTCACCAGGACCCCGGCTCCGGCATCCTGGATCTCATATTCCAGCTCCCACTCCTTGAACATGGCGCTGCAGGGGGTGACAACGGCCCCTATCATCTGGGTCCCGTAATGGGCTATGATGTACTGGGGAGAGTTTTGCATGAAAAGGGCTACCCGGTCCCCTTTGGTGATCCCCATCCCGGTCAGGTAATTGGCAAAACGCCTGGTGTAATCGGCCAATTCCTTCCAGGTGATTTCCCGGCCGTAAAAGATATAGGCCGCCTTATCCGGAAAATCCCTGCCATTCTGTTGCAGGTATTCATGAAGGGGTTTTTCACCGAGACGGTATTCCAGGTTTTTTGAAATACCGGCCGGCCAGCTTTTCATCCAGATCCGTTCCACTGTTCATCCTTTCTATTATCAATTAACTTTTAAAAAGCTGTTTCACCGCCGAGACGCTGAGGACGCAAAGAGGGAACATTTTCCCTTTCTGTTGAGAGGACAGAAAGGGAAAAGCTTTCGTTATACTCGAGAATTTATTAGCCGCAGGCCAGATTTTTTGTGCCATCCCGCCTCTCAGGGGATTGCACAATAATGATTCTCTCTGCGTGCTTTGCGACTTTGCGGTGAACAATTCAAGGCTTATCTTTTCAATTCCTCAAGAATCATCTTTTTCAACTTGTATTTTTCCACCTTATTGGTCGGCGTTCTGGGCAGGTCATCAATAAACCGGATATGCCTGGGCCACATGAATTTGGGCATTTCAACGGCCAGCCATTTTCGGAGAGCCTCTTCCTCCAGTCCCGACTTTTGCGCCCTGGTGACATAGACGACGATGTCATCTTCCTCCCCTTCGGCCGCCGGGACGGGAAAGGCGGCGCACACTTCTACTTCCGGATGGCTGTTGATGAAGTCTTCGATTTGATAAGAAGAGATGTTTTCACCCCTGGCCCTGATAAAACCGCCCATGCGGTCCACAAAGTAATAAATATTATTTTCATCTTTATAGCAGGCATCTCCGGTATGAAACCACTGATTCCGGAAAACCTCCACGGTAGCTTCGGGTTTATTGAAATAACCGTCCAACATGGAATAAGGCACCTTGCTTCTGAAGGCCAATTGTCCATATTGGCCCGGCCCTAATACTTCATCATGCTCATTTAGAACGGCCGGCTCCAGGACCACCGAGCGGCCCATAAATCCTTTTTTGATTTTATCCGTTCCCTTCAACATCGGGTAGCCCCATCTCCGGCAAAACTCTCTAATCTCTTCGCCGGTAAAGCCTTTGTGCAATTCCGGAGGCGTACCCTCGCCTTCTTCCAACTCGTCAATAAGGCCGACAAAACCGTTTCCCGCTTCGGTCTGGCCGTATCCCCCGGAGACAAAATCGATCCCGAACCGCTTAGCCACCTTATGATGGTACTGGGGCAGGGGCTGCATATGGACCCTTTTCAGGGTATTATAGCGGTCTTGCGTCGTTTCCGGGGCATTCATCAGCCAGGGGATCATGACATCCAATAAAGTAGCATGATTCGCCCCGCTTTCTTCGATCCGTTTCCAGAAATCCTTGGGGCTGAATTTGTCCCACAGGGCTATATTGGCCCCTCTCCAGGCCACCCGCACAAAATTGCTGATAGCTCCGCCCACATGGTACATGGGCAGGTCGTTATAGATCACATCCTCTTCATGGGTAAATCTTCGGAGGTTGAAGGTGTACTGGGCCATCCAGCGATGGGACTGGACCACCCCCTTGGCCGGTCCCGTGGTGCCGGAGGTATAGATGATATTGGCCGTGTCCCAATAATTGATCTCCGTATCCAGATCGGAAGGATCGCCGTTCAACAGATTTTCAAATTCATAGGATCCAAACTTCTTATCCAACTCCAGACTCGAAAGATCAGGATTAAAATCGTGTTCATCCCGATTGGGCTTTCTGACGATAACCTTTAAGGCCGGCAGATCCGCTTGAACGTCATTTAAAAAAGGAAGCAGGGATTGTTCGGTAATCAGTATTTTCGGCGCCGTATCATTTATCTGATAGGAAAGCAGCCGGCCCTTGTAATTAAAATTAATGGGACTGAAGACGGCCCCGACCTTCCAGATGCCGAACATCGAAAGGACGGTGATCAAGGGATTGAATAAATATAACGAAATCCGGTCCCCCTGGTGAACTCCCAAGGCCTTAAGGGAATGCCCTATTTTATTGGTTAAGGCATTAAATTCCCGATAGGTCAGATGGTTTTTTTCTTCGCCGTAATAGAGAAATTTCTGGTCCCCTTTTTTGACGGCCCATTCATAAAGTTGGTTAACCACACTGGGTCCGTCTTTTCCGAACTCCTTTTTTAATTCTTCCAGATCCATCATAGTCCTCCTGACAGCCAGGGTTTTCCTGATAGTTTTCGATAAGGCTTGGGTGGGTGAAGCGGAGAAGCGGGACGTGGGCATGCAAGATTCTTGATAGGGGCGGGTTTCAAACCCGCCCCTGATCTGCATCCATATCCCGGATTAATCCAGAATTCCTTTGGCCAGCGGGGCCGCCATGAGCCAGATCAATTTTCCTTGCTTGATCTCACAGAGATTCGCCGGAAAGAGGATCTGACGTTTGATCCCATAGAGTTTCATGCCGCCAAAGCTGTTGGGTCCGAAAGAACCCTCCCAGGTCAGGTTCTCCAGCGCACCGGCCACCTTATTCGGATCTAAGCTCTGGGCCTTTTCAATAGCCTTGGTCAACCCGAACAATAACCCATAGTTGCTGTAATAATTGGGATTCCATTCATTTGCCGGATATTGTTTTAGGAATCTTTTATAGAGATCTTTCTGTAAGTCTGTTTGGGGTTCAGGAACCGTTGTCCCCAAAAAGACCCCTTCAGCCAGAGGACCGGCTATCTCCAGAACCTGTTTGGGATTCGGCCCCCAGGCCAGGTGGATCTTGCCCTTATAACCCAGCTCCCGGGCCTGCTTTAATATAAGGGCCTGACTGGTGGGATCGGTATACCCTGTGTCAATCAGATCGGGTTTCTTGGCAATCACCCTGGTCAGAACAGCGGAAAAATCCTTGGTTCCCCGCTGAAAAAATTCTTCGGCCACTATGGTGACGTGAGCAACTTTGGCTACAAATTGGGCGGCGTGCATACCGTCCCTTCCGGTTTCATCGTCCGGATTCAAAACGGCTACTGTCTTGAATCCGCCCTCCCGCTTTTGTAAAAAGGGCCAGACCGCGGAATAGGCCGTTTCCAGGATGGGGTTGTGTCTGAAAACCATGGGGTTATCGGGATTGGTGGTGTTTTTGCCACCCACCGCCGAGTTCATGGACAGGATATTGTTGGTCTTCAATAAGGGCATGCAGGCCAGGAGACAGGAACCGCCCAGGACATTCACAAACTGGACCTTATCGGAGAAAATAGCCTTATTCAGGGCCTTCACCGCTTCGCCGGGAACGTATTTATGGTCATAAGAAAAAATTTTCCACTTATACGTTTCTCCTTTGATCTTGATCCCGCCTTCTTCATTGATTCTATCGGCCGCAATCCGTAAACAACGGTCCTGGGGAATCCCCCAGGGGGCAGCCGGACCGGTCAGGGCATTTAGAAAACCGAAATTAATTTCCTTGTCAGCCCAGGCCGGGGTAATGCCCCCGGCAAGACCCCAGGCGACCACCACCAAACCAACCATTACTGCAGAAACCCATTTTTTCATCATTTCCTTCCTCCTTAAAAAAAATAAGATTTAATTAAAAAATGTTCGTTATCAATTTAGCCATTTGAAAACTTGAAACTTTACATTGAAAATCCTGACATACTTGCACGTCATTCCGGTGAAAACCGGAATCCAGGTTCTTTTCGTCTCAGCATAAC
>JACRBX010000173.1 GCA_016219225.1 Deltaproteobacteria bacterium | reverse complement strand
GGGAATAAAATGGCCAACCTGGGGGAGGTCAAGAATCGGGTAGGTCTACCGGTGCCGGAAGGGTTTGTGATTACCGCCGCGGCTTATGAATATTTTCTGGGAAGCACGCCAATACAGGATGAGATCAATCGCCGCCAACAATTCCTCGATTCCCGGAATATTGCCAAACTCCACGAGACCAGTTCTGAGATCCAGAAATTAATCACCAGGGCCTTACTCCCCATCGAATTGGAAGATGCGATCTTATCGGCCTATCAGGAATTAATAAAAAAAGTGGGGAAAGAAATCCATGTTTCCATGCGCAGCAGTGCCCTTGGGGAAGACGCCCAGGAGGCCTCTTTTGCCGGTCAATACCGGTCTCTCCTCAATGTCAGCCCGGAATATTTGATCCTGTCGTATAAGGAAATTCTGGCCAGTAAATATTCGGTGCCGGCCATGACCTATCGGCTCAACAAGGGATTTCTGGACGAAGAGATCGTCATGTGCGTGGGGTGTATGGCCATGATTCAGGCCCAGGCGGCCGGGGTTATGTATTCCACCGACCCCGGGGGAGACCGGGATCATCAGGAAATAGTCATCAATGCTGTTTTGGGGTTAGGCAAATCCGTAGTGGATGGAAGCCTTGTTCCCGATCTTTATGTATTGGATAAAAAAAATCCAAGCCATCTTTATAAAAAAGAGATCCGGAAGAAAACCAAAAAAATCGTTTCCCATCCTGAAGAGGGGGTCTCCCTGGAGTTAATGGTGGAATCCGATCGCCAAATCCCGGCCATTACCGACGAACAGGCCGGGCAGTTGGCTGAAATGGCCCTTCGTCTGGAAAAACATTTCGGTTGTCCCCAGGATATCGAATGGGCTATTGAGGCCGACGGATCGATTCTGATCCTTCAAAGCCGACCCCTGTTGGTCGTCCAACCGAACGAGGCTAGCCCTAAGGTGCAGGTGGACGAGCCGGTCCTTTTGGAAGGAGGCATAACGGCCAGTCCGGGTGCGGCCTGCGGCCCGGCCTTTCACATAGAAACCACGGTCGACCTGTTGCAATTTCCGCCTGGTGCAGTGCTGGTGGCCCGGTATCCTTTACCTCAATGGGCAGCCCTTTTAAATAGTGCTGTGGCGGTGGTGACCGACCAGGGGGGCCTGACCGGACACCTGGCGGCCGTGGCCCGGGAATTCAAGATTCCGGCCCTGATGGGTACCCAAACGGCCTTCCAGGACCTCCACCAGGGGGACCTGATAACCGTTGACGCGAATGGCCAAAAGATCTACGCCGGATGTGCCGAAATCCTCCTGACTAAATCCTCTCAAAAACCAAATCCCATGAAGGGCAGCCCGGTTTATCGTTCCCTGGAAAACATCCTGAAGTTTATTGCACCCCTGAACCTGACCGACCCCGAGGGGACCAATTTTACAGCCGGGAGCTGTCAGTCTCTGCACGATATCATCCGTTTCGCCCATGAGATGTCCTTAAGGGCCCTTTTTGATGATAACCAGGAGGTGGCCTTTTCCGAAAAAGTGGCCCAAAAATTGGTTTCCTCGATCCCTATGCAATGGTGGATTATCGATTTGGAAGGGGGAATCAAAGAAGATTGCCAAGGCCCCACCATTCGGCCGGAAGACATCCGTTCGGTTCCCTTGCTTTCCTTATGGGAGGGACTGGCTGCCGTTCCCTGGAAAGGCCCCCCTCCGGTGGATGCCCGGGGATTTCTTTCTATCCTGGCTGAATCGACCATGGACCCTTCTCTGGAATATGGGCAGGCTTCCGAAATGGCAGCCAAAAATTATGCCATCATCTCTGAAAATTTTTGTCATTTGAGTACGCGGTTAGGGTTCCATTTTTCTTCGGTTGAGGCTTACCTGGGAGATCTGGCGGCTGAGAATTATGTCTGGTTCTACTTTAAAGGGGGGGCGGCCGATCGGGGGAGGAAAGAACAAAGGGCCTTCCTTATCCGGCTCATTCTGGAAAAATTTCATTTTTGGGTTCAAACCAAAGGGGATTTGTTATCGGCCCGGCTGGAACGGCAGGAGAAGGAAACTTTAAAAGAGCGGCTCAAGGTCCTGGGTTATCTCATCCTCCATACCCGGCAGATGGACATGATCCTGTCAGATCCGGGGAAAGTTAACCGGCACAAAGAAGAAATGCTAAAAGAGATTGCCACTTTTGTTGAAATTCCAATCTAAGCTCAAAGCTGGAAGTAAAGAAAATTATTTTCGTATTAAGCTCCAGGGGGCGCCACGAAGCATGAAAAATCGAATAACGAATGTCGAAGGGGCGTTTCTTTTAAATTCCGAAATCCGAAATCTAAAATCCGAAATTGAGGAGGTGTTTCATGGCAGCGATCCGATTGTTATTGGTAGATGATGAGGAGGATTTTCGCATTACTTTGGCCAACCGGTTGAGAAAAAGGCATCTGGAAGTCCTGGATGTGGAAGATGGCTATAAAGCGGTTGAAACGGTCAGAGAAAAGCCGGTGGACGTGGCGGTAGTCGATGTTAAAATGCCCGGCCTGGACGGCCTGGAGACCTTGAGACAGATCAAAGAAATCAATGCCCTGATTGAAGTCATTATGCTGACCGGTCATGCATCGGTGGAATCAGGCATCGAAGGGATGCGTTTAGGGGCTTTTGATTATCTGATGAAGCCTTGTGACATCAATGAATTGATCCTGAAAATTGAAGATGCCTATCAACGAAAACTGGTTCAAGAAAAATCCTAAGAAGGCCGGTTCTTTACATTCTGTAAAAAAACCTGGCAGTTTCTCTTCCTCCCCTTCGGGGTTAAATCATTTTTTTTCATGTAATTCAGGAATCTTATCTTCTTGTTGTCCTGGTTTTCCCCCCTCCTTTGCTTTGGCATAATAGTTGCCTTTACAGTATCAGAAAACAGGATATCTTTCCCAATGAAGCGGTCGGCCATCAGTTCCGGAACTCTTGAATTTCCGGATGGAAATTATTTTAGCTGGATCCATTCCCCCAAAGGTTGAAGGGTTCAAGGAGTTGAGGGGTTAAGTGAAAGAAGTTAAGAGTCCCAATGGGGAAAAACCCAGGGAAAAACATTATTCCCGGCTTTACCGTAAATTCGTCCTTTTGACCCTGATCAGTTCACTGGTACCCTTGCTTTTAGTGGGATGGGGCATTTATATTTACTATTCCAATTTTTCCAGAGATCGGATGAATATTTACTTTCAGGGCCAGGTTGAGTCCCACAGAAAAATCATTGAGTTGTTTCTATCGGAACGGACTCACGATCTCCAGCTTATCGGCCAGACCCATTCACTTGATTATCTGCAAAAGGAGTCGAATCTCAGGAAGGTCTTTAGTGTCATCAACCGGCAAGGACAATACTTTACCGATTTGGGAGTGATCGGGGAGCAGGGCAGACACCTGGCCTACATCGGCCCTTATAATTTGATGGACAAGGACTATTCTCAAACCTTCTGGTTTAAGGAACTGATGAAGAAGGGGATCTTTATCAGCGATATGTTTTTGGGTTTTAGAAACGACCCCCATTTCATTATCGCCTTATTAGGTTTCGAGGGAGAACGTCCTTGGATCCTACGGGCCAGTATCAATACCGAATATCTTCGTTCCCTGGTGGAAAATGTTAAAATCGGAAACACCGGCGAGGCCTATCTGGTCAATCAAACCGGCATCTTTCAGACCAGCCCCCGTTCCAGTGGAAAGATCATGGGGAGTTCTCCTTTGCCGGTCAGTCTTTTTAAGGAAGACAGCGGCGTTCGCATCATGGGCAGGGATGGAGACCAGTCCAGATGGCCCCTTTCCCGCCAGATCGTGGCTTATGCCTGGCTTAAAGAACCCCACTGGCTGCTGATCGTCAAACAAGATTATTCCGAGGCCCTTAGGGATGTCAATCACGCCAATCAGGCGACCCTGATCTTCCTTCACCTGAGCCTTTTGGGCATTATCATCATCACGGCGGTCATTACCCGAACCATGATCAAGATCATCCAAAAACGGGACAGGGAGTCCGATCAATTGAACAAACAATTGATGCAGGCCGGCAAACTGGCCTCCTTGGGAGAACTATCCGCCGGAGTGGCCCACGAAATCAATAATCCTTTAGCCATTATTTTAACGGAGAATCAGGTCATCCGGGATTCCCTGGAAGAAGTTCCCGGGCTGGATGAGGCGTTCAGACGGGAATTGATGGAATCTTTGTCCCAGATCGATACCCAGATACAACGCTGTACCCTTATAACCCATAACCTTTTGCGGTTCTCCAGGCGCACAAAATCCATAATCGAAATGGTCGACCTCAATGCCTTTTTAAAGGAAGTGACCCAACTGATGGACGGGAGGGCCCGGGGGATGGGCGTCCAATTCCTTATGGACCTGGAGAAAGATTTACAGCCCATCCTTTCCGACCCCTCCCAGTTGCAACAGGTTTTCCTGAACCTGATCACCA
Organism: Deltaproteobacteria bacterium; assembly: GCA_016219225.1. Taxonomy (NCBI): domain Bacteria; kingdom Pseudomonadati; phylum Myxococcota; class Myxococcia; species Deltaproteobacteria bacterium. The sequence continues at coordinate 4,374 of JACRBX010000173.1, read as the reverse complement.
ATGCCATCGACGCCCATGAAGGAAGACCCTCTGGAACAATCCGGATCAGCACCCGGACCGACCTTCAAAAGCAGGGAGTGGAAATCGTGGTGGCCGATACCGGATCGGGTATTCCGGCGCACAATCTGGAAAGAATATTTGATCCCTTTTTTACCACCAAACCTGTTGGGAAAGGAACCGGGTTAGGGCTTTCCATTTCTTATAGTATTATTAAAAAACTGGAGGGAGAAATATCGGTCCAAAGTGAAATGGCGAAAGGAACCCGATTCACCCTTTTTCTTCCTTTTAGACCCCTTACCGATTCCCGAAGAAATGGACCTGAAGCCCTTGGCCAAACCTCTTTTCAGGATTTCAGGAAGGAAGCGAAAAAATGAAAACTGCCAGGATATTGTTAGTCGATGACGAGGTGGCCTTTGCCAATAATATTGCCAAACTTATCTCGAAAAGGGGTTTTGAGGTTAAAACGGTTTATGACGGGGAAAGCGCCATCCGGGCCATGGATGAAATCGATTTCGATGTCGTCGTCCTGGATCTAAAAATGCCGGGGTTGGACGGTCTCTCCACTTTAAAGCTGATCAAGACGAAAAAGCCTGAAGTGGAAGTGATTATACTGACCGGTCACGGATCGATGGAATCGGGAATCGATGGGATTGAAATGGGGGCTTTTGATTTCATCATGAAACCGGTCCGCTTCGATGATCTCCATGAAAAAATAAGAGAGGCTTTTCAAAGGAAATTGGTTCAAGAAGAACTCGAAGAGAACGACCGGTTAACCGATGCCTTTATGCGAAAAATGGATTGAATATGTCAGAAACTATACGGGTCCTCTTAATCGATGATGAGAAAATTTTTGTTGAATCCTTAACCAAGGTCCTTAAGAAGAGGGGCATGGAGGTGCGGGCGGCCTATGATGGTCCGTCGGGTCTCCAATTCCTTTTGGCCAATGAAATGGACGTCATTGTTCTGGATCTCCGGATGCCTGGGATGGATGGTTTGGCCGTTTTGAAAGAGATCCGGATCAGAGATCCTCTCACCCCGGTCATCCTTCTGACCGGCCATATCGATATCGATCGGGTGACCCAGGCCATGAATACCGGTGCGGCCGAGATTCTGCTTAAACCCTGCCCCATCGAGACCCTGGTCTCGTCCATAGAGAATGCCTGCGAACTGAAAGCGATCAGCCGGGAGGTAGGTGATAAACAACAGGGCGAAAAAAGGGTCAGAAAATGATCACCAGACCGATGAAGACCTGCAGCAGGTAGAGACCGATCAGGATGATGCCGATGATAGAATGGGCGGCTCGTATAGGAGAATCAAGACGGTTGATCTTTTGTGATAAATAATAGGTTGTCGTAATGAGTAAGGAAAGACAAAGCCCGATGATGAAATGAAGGGGATATTCAAAAAGATGCCCTTCATCGATCAAAATAAGGGCCAGACCGCTCAGAAAACCTAAAATCCCAAGGAATGCAATAATCGGTCCCATCTTACGATGCTTCCTGATGATGAAGAAATCCCGGTTACCACCCCCTGTCCTTTCTTTTCTGATTTTCAGACCCAGCCAGCCTTGATAAACAAAAAGAAACATCATCACGGAGTTATAAGCCCCATGTATGGCTTTTAGAAAATACAGGTATTCTCCGGAGTTCATCTTTTCCCGCCCCTCACTCTGTTCGGAATGCCCACAAAGGATTTTTGCCGAGATTCTAATAGTAGTTGATAAAGGCCATGACATCGTGGCATTTATCAGTAGTAAATAAAAACAGTTGAGAGGTAAATACAGGCATTTCTTTATTTTTTATCATAAAAGGCTGTATTTTAAATTTAATTAAAATAGGTCAATCCCGCCTTTGGCGGATTGCCTGACGAGTGGAACTTGTTATGGGGTTCCCTGGCCGAAGGCATAATCGCCTCTCAGAAAGGCCTCTTTATAGAGTTGCACGGCCTCCTCGCTGATCATGGCCGCATCGATTTGTCGGAAAAATTGGAAGAGACTGCCGATCATCTTTAAGTGCTTAATCATTTCCTCACGGGTTTCCTTGCCCAATCGAGCATTGACAACGTCTTGACGTAACCCGACATGGAAACTATTTTCCTTAAGGATGGCCGCAATGGCCCTGGCCCTCCGGGTCCGGCGGACCAGATCGGCCGCACCGCCCCGAAAGGTCAGACTGATATAGTTTTTGTTGGGCGAAGGGCTGCAATAGGTATCCACCACACTGAAGTGATAGCCCACCCGGGCCGTGTAGTTCAGGTAGCTTTCGGAGATGATGGCATAGCAGGGATCCCGAAAGGTGCGTTCCGTTTCCGGATTATTCACGGCATGACGCATCATGATTGAAAAGAATCCGCTGAAATCCATAGATTTAGGACCAAAGCGAGGGATTTTTTCATGCAGCATCCCGTCGAGGAGGGCGATTAAGGGGATGGATTGAATCTGTGAACGCTTGATCTTACCCTTCTTAAGGGTTCCCTTAAGACCGCCCCCGAGGTCGATCAGGTAGAGGTCGATAGGCAGGAAGACATCCAGCGAGTACCCTGAGGCCCGGATATCCCCGACCCGCTCCCCGAGCAGGAACATCTCTTCATAGGATTTTTCATGAATAAAGCGGGCCAGGTCATGCAGGGTCCGGCACTGGTCGGCCTTGAAGGAATCGGACTGGGGGTCCGTCAGGTTGAGGGGCTGGATGAGCTGGAGGGTCTTTTTTAAAATCTGGAGTTCCGGAGGAGAAGGTTTTTGTCCTTCGGGTCCTTCAGACCCGATATAGGGGGATATTTCCCAGGAAGGCAGAGGGACTTCGCCCAGGTAAACCAGGCCGTTGGTGGCATCGACGGTGACGATCGACCCCGGAGGAATCTTCCGGGTCGCCTGATTGGTATTGAGCAAAGTAGGGACCCTGAATTCACGGGCCAATGAAGCCATATGTCCGGTGGTGCTTCCAAAATCGGTAACGATGGCCTGGGCTTTGTTCATCAGGCGGACAAACCGGGGGGAAGATCTCCGGGCGATCAATATCCCTCCAATTGGAAAGGCGTTAAGATCATCGTTTTCGGTCATGTGGATGGCCGGACCGCTGCCGGCCCCCGGGCAGGCCACCTCGCCTCCGTTTAAAAGCAGAGGATAGTCCGGCAAGGGCTGACTGCCCTGAGCCTTGTGACTCAATAGGCGTAAAGGCCGGGACTGGAGAAGGATTAATCTTCGGTTACGAGTCATGGCCCACTCCACATCCTGCGGACCTTCGAAATGGTCTTCTAATAAAATGGCCCACTGACCCAGACGGATCACCTCTTCATCGGTCAGACAGGGCGCCCCGGCTTCGTTAGGCCCGAGGGGCTCCTCTATAATCCCCTTTTGAGAGGAAAGGACCAGGCGGGCCTTTTGGAGCGAAGGGGTCCGGCTTATAAGGCCTTTATTAAGGTCTCTGGAGAGTTCGATAACTTCGGGGGAGGTCCGTCCCTCGACCAGGGGAACTCCCAGGCCCTTGACGGCCTGGATCAGGATTTGACCGGAATCAGGCCGATTTGGATTTTTGGAAAAGATCACCCCGCTGACCAAAGCATCCACCATGGATAAAAAGCCGACCGCCATTTCAGCCGACCGGCCGGGAATTCCGTGCAAAAGGCGGTAATGAATAGCCTCCGGGGAATAGAGACTGGCTACCACCCGGAGATAGGCCTCCACCATTTTATCCCGTCCTATGTTCAACATGGACAGGAATTGTCCGGCGAATGAGAAGGTACTATCTTCACCCAAGGCACTGGATCGAACGGCCAGGGGAACCTCAACCCCCAGGCCGGCGGTCAAACGATCATAGGCCCCGTGGATAGCACCGTGGAGAGAGGAAGGGATTTCAACATTGAGGATCTGGTCCTGAATTTCCCGGCTGGTCCTTTCCACATCTTCCGTGGAAAGGAGTTCCAGGTCTTTATCTTGGATCCAGGACCTTAGACCTCCCTTTTCCAGGAGGAGCCGATAACCCTCGGTGGTAACGACAAAGCCTTCGGGTGTGGGTAGATTGAGGGCATTTCTGATTTCCCCCAGATTAGCCATCTTCCCTCCGGCCAGATCGGTGTGGCTTTTAGTAATGGACGGTAAATCCCTCACCCAGGTCAAAGGGGTCGCTTTATTAGAATCCTCAACGATTTTGGTCAAGGCAAACACAATCTCTTCCAATGCCTCCCGCAAAACCATGTACCTCTCATTGGAGATGACGATCAAGGCCTCCACCATTTTATCCCGTCCTATGTTCAACAGGGACAGGAATTGTCCGGCGAATGAGAAGGTACTATCTTCACCCAAGGCACTGGATCGAACGGCCAGGGGAACCTCAACCCCCAGGCCGGCGGTCAAACGATCATAGGCCCCGTGGATAG
>JACRBX010000172.1 GCA_016219225.1 Deltaproteobacteria bacterium | reverse complement strand
TCTTTGACCGCCGAAGCCGGTCTTTCAACGACTTCACCGGCCGCGATTTGATTGATTAATGATTCAGGAAGCAGTTGGATTAAATTACTCATGGCTGCTATTTTTTATAGCACAAAAAAGGTTTTTAGCAAACTCCGCATTCTTTAGTTCGAAAATAGAAAATCCGTCGTTCGTCGTTCGGGGTTCGTCGTTCGTAGAAACCCATTGAATCTTATCCCTATTTTCATGCTTCGTGGTGCCATGCCCCAAAAGGCGGGGCATGGCGGTTTAATATGAAAATAAGGGGGCAGGGAGCGGGGGTCAGTTGAAGAGAAAATTTCAAGATCCAAGATGCAAGTTGCAAGTTGCAAGAAAAAACCTTGAACCTTACACCTTAAACCTTGCACCTTAAATACGGGACCTTGACAAAATTTCAAAATAAGCCCTTGATTTCTCTTTAGGCCATAAGGTATCTTTCACCGTAGGGAGGGCTGCTAAGGTTCTTCTTACCGGGGGCCTCTGCTGAAAGAAACGCCTTCTTCCTCAGGCAGAGGCCCCTCCGATTTCGGATTTTGGAATTTAAAGGCAAATTATTTTCAAACTTCGTCGGTGCCCCCAAGGGATATGAGCGCTTAATACGGGAATAGGGTTCGAGGATTCGAGGGAGGAATAAAGCAAATGAAACCTGAAGAAGAAATGATCCTGAAAGTGGCCAAGGAAGTGGTGATCAAATACATCGAAATCGGCCGCCTGCCTTTGGCCAATTTCGACGAAGCCTTTCGCAGCATCCACAAAACGGTCCAGGAGACCGTTCGGCCGGAAAAGTAAGGAAAAATTATTTTCCCTTTGCGTTCTTTGGCGACTCTGCGGTGAAAATAGTTTTTTAAAATGCTAAAATGATAATATTTTTCTAATTCGGATAAATTACTTTTCTCAGGAACAATCCCTGGGGCGGGGCCATTTCACCGGCCCGGGAGCGGTCTTTGGACTGAATGATTTCCTGGAATTCTTCTATCGAAATCCGGTTCAGGCCGACGCGAATCAAGGTTCCCACCATATTCCGGACCATATGCCTTAAAAACCCGTCAGCCTTGAACCGGAGACGATATACCCCTCGATGGAGGGGGAAAAGAGCGGCTTGATAAAGGGTGCGCACTGTCTGGACCATATCGCTGCCCTGGGTTTGAAAGCTGGAAAAATCCTGTTCGCCGGTCAAGAGGGCCATGCCGGCCTTGAGCCGGGGAATCGCAAGGGGTTCCCGGATGAACCAGCAATAATGACGGGAAAAGGGAATGATCCGGCTTTGATTGCAAATAAAATAATCATAGATCTTGGCTCGACTGGAATACCTTGCATGAAAAGAGGCATCCTCCTCCCTGACTTGCCGGATCATGATATCCCTGGGCAGAAGGGCACTGAGTGCACTTTCCATCTTTAGGGTAGTCAGAGAGGAAGCCGTTCGGAAGCTGGCCACCTGTCCCCAGGCATGGACCCCGGCATCGGTCCTTCCGGCCCCATTCAGAGTAATCTTCTCCTGGGTTAGTCGGCTGAGGACCTGTTCAACCGTCCCCTGGATCGTTGGGGCTTCTTTTTGCCTTTGCCAGCCTTGATAATGGGTCCCGTCATAGGCAATCAAGAGGCGAATGTTTCGTTCCTGGTTCATCCGAATGAAGGTTCAACGTTCAAGGTTCAAGGTTTAGGTGTCGGGGATCAGGGATCTGGGATCAGAAAAAACATCGAGTTCCCCTCCGAGGCTCAGACCAAAACGACAAGCCAATGGAGACTGAAAACCCGAAATTTGGTTTCCCCGACCCCTGACATCTGATCCCTGACCCCTGATCCCTGCCCGTTTCACGGATACAAAGGCAACTGGGTCAACCCAAGGGTTTGATCCCAGCCAAAGAGGATATTCATGTTCTGAATGGCCTGTCCGGAAGCCCCTTTAACCAGATTGTCGATCGCCGTCAGGATGATCAATTGTCCGGTACGGCTATCCAGGCTCCAGCCGATCTGGCAATAATTAGATCCCCTGACCTGTAAGGTCGAAGGCCATTCCCCCTCCGGACACAGGCGGACAAAAGGGGCGGCCCGGTAGAAATCCTGATAAAGCCTTTCCAGGTCCGGGGCGGATATCTTTTTTACGGGCCTGGTATACATGGTGGACAGGATACCCCTGGACATAGGGACCAGATGAGGGGTAAAAGTCAGCTTAATCGACTTTCCGGCAATCAAGCTCAATTCCTGTTCCATCTCCGGAATATGCCGGTGCCCCCCTCCGACTTTATAGGCCCGGAAACCTTCCCCGGTTTCACAAAACAGACTCCCCAGATTTAAGGTTCGACCGGCTCCGCTGACCCCCGATTTGGAATCGGCAATGATCCCTTCTGTTTTCACCAGTTTTTCCTTAAGAAGCGGGGCAAGCCCCAAGATAATACTGGTCGGATAGCATCCGGGATTTCCGATTAATCGGGCTTTTTTAATTTCCTGGCCGTGGATTTCCGGCAAGCCATAAACGGCCTGGTCCAAGAGCCAGGGGGCCTCATGGGTCACCTGATACCAGGCTTCATAGTTTTTTTGGGCCTTAATACGAAAATCAGCGCTTAAATCAATAACTTTGCACTTTGGCCGCCCCATTATTTCAGGAATAACTTCCATGGCCTTCTGGTGGGGCACGGCAGTAAAAACCACATCCGAATCCTTGACTATCTCTTTGAGATTCGGGGCGGTAAAAATCAGCGATGTTTTTCCTAAAGAAGGGAAGACCCTCTGGACTGGTTTCCCTTCGTATTGCCTGGAGGTGACCCGAATGACTTCTACTTCAGGATGGAGCAATAAAAGGCGCAACAGCTCCAGACCCGTATAACCGGACCCACCGACCACTGTGACCTTCTTCTTTTCCTTTTTCATAATCACCTACTCATTCTTTTTCAATTATAACGAAGCCGTCAAATAATAAAAAAGGGAAGGCCGTCAGAGCCTTCCCTTTTTTATCTTGTTTACCCAATCAGGAACTATCGTTTTGAGTACTGATAACGGGCTCTGGCACCTTTTTGCCCGTATTTCTTCCGTTCTTTGACCCTCGAATCCCGGGTAATAAATCCCGCTTTCTTCAACACGCCTCTGAGCTGCGGGTCAAATACCAAAAGGGCCTTGCTGATTCCGTGTTTAATGGCCCCGGCCTGCCCGGAATGGCCTCCCCCGGTGACATTAACCAGGATGTCAAACTTACCCACGGTGTCGGTTAATTCAAGAGGCTGGAGAACAATCATCTTGGCCGTCTCCCGGCTGAAATAACGGTCGATTGGTCTGCCGTTTATGGTTATTTGACCAGCCCCCGGCCTCAACCAGGTACGGGCGATGGCTAATTTTCTTTTCCCTGTTGCGTAATATTCTTTATCTGCCATGATCCCTTCCCGACTAAGCAGGTTAATAAATGGTTTTAATCAACCTGCCTCTAAAAAGTATCGTTGTCTCTATTAAGAAACGGTCAAAGGTTGTTGGGCCTCATGGGGATGATTGGGCCCGATATAAACTTTTAATTTTTTATTAAGCTTCCTGCCAAGACTGTTTTTAGGCAGCATCCCTTTGACGGCCTGTCGAATGAGTTCTTCAGGCTTTTTTTCTTTCAATTTTTTAGCCGTAATGGATTTAAGTCCGCCAATAAATCCGGTATGCCGATAGTAGACCTTCTGATCTATTTTTCTCCCGGTCAAGATAATTTTTTCCGCATTGACGACCACCACAAAATCCCCGGTATCGGCGTAAGGAACAAATTGGGGATTATTTTTACCTCTCAGCCTCTGAGCCACCTCGGAGGCCAGCCGGCCCAGAACCTTTCCATCGGCATCAAACAGACACCAGCTTCGTTTGAGTTCTTCTTGTTTTGGAATATAGCTTTTCATGGTTTCTTCTTAACTCCGTGATTTAAAAAAATTAATATTAAATAAAAATTTCATTTTGTCAACAAAATTATTTCATTCCTTGTAAATTTCTCAGGGATCGGCTATACCTTACATCATGGCAAACCCGACATGATTTATGAAAAGGCCTATGATTATTAACGGGTTGTAATACTTGAAACTTGCATCTTGTAACCTTTTTTCAAACTAAATGGAGGTTTTTCCCCTTTGGAAGAAAAAAAAATCGATAACCTTGTCCCATTACAAAATGCCCTGGCCTATGAGTTTAAAAACCTTTTACTCTTAAAACAATCCCTTACCCATCGCTCCTATGTCAATGAACACCCGGGATCCCAATTGATCCATAACGAACGGTTGGAGTTCCTAGGTGATGCGGTCTTAAATTTGACCCTCTGTGATCTCTTGTTTAAAAAATATCCGGAAATGCCTGAAGGGCGTCTTTCCAAAATTCGGGCCAGCCAGGTCAACGAGAAAAAACTGTCGGTATTATCCCAACAATTAGACCTGGGGGCCTATTTATTAATAGGAAAAGGAGAGGAACGGACCGGTGGCCGTAAAAAATCCTCCATCCTGGCCGACGTCTTTGAAGCCGTCCTCGGGGCCATCTATTTAGACGGGGGATATCCTTCGGCCTCGAACTTTATCAACCGTCTTTTCGAATCTCAGCTTGACGATGATCAAGAGCAGTTTAATCAGGACTTTAAGACCCTTCTCCAGGAAACCTGCCAGGGGAACCTGAAGACCGTGCCGGTCTATACGGTTTTTCGGGAAGAAGGCCCGGACCACAAAAAGATCTTCTTCGTGGAAGTAATCATCCAGGGCCAAATTATTTCCAAGGGAAAGGGCCGGACCAAGAAAGAAGCCCAGCAAGAGGCGGCTGAAAAAGCCCTGGTAAAGCTCAAAGCTCAAAGTCGAGGGATGAAAATGATTTGCTTTTAAATTCCGAAATCCGAAATCGAAAATCCGAAATCAGACTTTATTTTCATGTCAAGTATGTCCCCCTTCATTATCCCTATCTTCCTGCCCCAAATGGGCTGTCCCTATCATTGTCTTTATTGCAATCAGAAGCTTATTACCCAAAGCCCGAACCAGGGCCTGACCAGGGAAACCTTTATAGCCACGGTGGAAGCCGGTTTGTCTTCCAAAAAGAAAAAACAAGGCCAGGAGATAGAGATCGCCTTTTTTGGGGGGACTTTTACCAATCTTCCCGAGGCCTTTCAGGAACGGCTCCTGAAATGGGCCGCCCCCTATCTATCCGGACAGAGCATGAACGTTATGGGTCTATCCACCCACCAGCCTGATATAGACTCCGCAATCCGCAATCCGAATTCCGCAATCGGTATATCTACCCCTTCTGATAAAAACTCCGAACTCCGAACTCCGAACTCCGAACTCGGTATATCCAACCCTCCTGATACAAATTCCACAATCCGCAATCCGAAATCCGAAATCGGTATAAGTTCTATTCGTATTTCAACCCGGCCCGATGCCCTTTCCGAAATAAAAATTGAACAGCTCCTGGCTTCCGGGGTAGGAACCATCGAATTGGGAATTCAATCCCTTGAGGATAAGGTATTGACCCTCTCGAACCGGGGGCACACTGCCCAAACCGCTTTCCAGGCCCTTGGTTTACTAAAAAAATATCCGGTCCGGATCGGGGTTCAATTGATGGTGGGCCTCCCCGGTGATACGGCCGGGGGATTCCTCCGGACCGTCAAACAGGTAACGGCCTTGAAACCCCACCTGGTCCGGATCTATCCGACCCTGGTCCTTAAGGACACGGCCTTATCCCAATGGTTCTACGAAGGACGGTATCACCCTCTGTCCCTTGACGAAACCTTGTCTTTATGCAGTCAGGCCCTGGAACTACTTGAGGACAACGGCATCCGCGTCATTCGAATGGGTCTTCAGGAAAATGACGGATTGCGCCTTGGAAAAGACCTCATTGCCGGCCCCTATCATCCAGCCTTCGGGTCTCTGGTCCGGGGAGAATTATTCCTGAAAAAAGTCCTTAAGGGCTTACCATCCCAAAAACCGCTCCTCCCGCGCCTGGCCCTTGAAATTTCCCCCCAGGATGTTTCCTACCTAACCGGAAATAAAAGAAAAAACCTGGACCGTTTAATCAGGGAGCCGGGTATCTCCGGAATTAAGATCGCGGTGAATAAAAGCCTTAAGGCCGGTCAGTGGAATTGGTTTTACTGAATTTATTCTTTGCTTCTTGAAGCTGCCAGACTTTTCCCATAAAAAACTTCCGTCAATTATGTCTAGTCACGATAGACAATATCAACTAAAAAATATTTGGTCAATCTAATATAACCCGGCAAATTTAGATTTAAGAACTCCCAAAGGGCTTTCTTTTCGGACCCGGGCCGGAAAAAAAATTGACAAAGGATTTTGGAGGCCATAAGATAAATCCATGTCCTTTAAATCTGGATTTATCGCCCTGATCGGGGCCCCCAATGTCGGGAAATCGACTTTGCTTAATGCCCTGCTGGGGCAGAAAATCTCCATTGTTTCTTCCCGTCCGCAAACCACCCGGAACCGTATTCTGGGAGTAAAGCATGTTACGGGGGGGCAATTAATCTTTCTGGATACCCCTGGAGTCCTGGAACCCAAAGGACTGCTCAATAAATCCCTGATACAAATCTCTTTGAAATCCCTGGCCGAAGTGGACCTGATCTGTCTGCTGATTGAACCTTTTTCGGCCCGGACTCCCCTTCCGGAAAACCTTCGCTTCCGGCTGTCCAAGACCAAGGTCCCGATTTTTCTGATCATCAATAAAATCGATCTGATTGACAAAAAGAAATTGCTCCCCCTCATGGAGCAGTCTTCCCAGGTACTCCCTTTTCAGGAGATCATCCCGGTCTCGGCCCTGACCGGGGCAGGATTGGAGGTATTGGAGAAAAGCCTGTTTCAAAACCTCCCCGAAGGCCCACCCTTCTTTCCCGAGGACATGGTCACCGACCTGACGGAAAAATTCCTGGCCGGGGAGATCATCCGGGAAAAGGTCTTTCGCTTAATCTCCCAGGAAATACCTTATGGGGTGGCCGTGACCGTCGACTCCTTCAAGCCGCGAGAGGACAAGCCCCTGATCGATATTCAGGCCACGATTCACGTCGAACGGGAATCACAAAAGGGGATACTGATCGGGAAGCAGGGCAGGATGTTAAAAGCCATTGGCCAACAGGCCCGGGAAGGCATGGAGGCCCTGTTGGGGACCAAGGTCTTTCTGGAGTTGTGGGTCCGGGTGGAAAAAGAGTGGAGCAAGGACCCCAGGTTTTTGAGGAAGTTCGGGTATGAAGAACCGTAGCAAGTGCCGATTTTGGATTGCGGATTGCGGAGTTAGGAATTTGAGCTATCGTAACATGTTAGGCATTTGAAAAGTGAGGGTTTTTTCACCGCAAAGCCGAGAAGAACGCAGAGAGAAACATCTTTGTTCAATCCCGTGAGAAGCGGGATTGAATAAACAGCTCTGGCCTCCGGCCAAATAATTATGCGGTCGACTTCGTCGACCTAAAACAAAGGCTTCCGTTTGGAAGCCGGCCGCAGGGTAGCGAAAGCTTTTTCCTTTCTGTCCTCTCAACAGAAAGGAAAAATTGTTTCCCATATCTCTGCGTTCTTTGCGGCTCTGCGATGAAACCAGTCTTTCAAAATGATAAACGGATATGAATAAAAAAGGCCTCCTGACCGGTATCGGCAGGAGGCCTTTTTATTTGCGGTTTTTATTCTTCCATTCCGAAATCAGAAATCCGCAATCCGCATTACTTCTGCGGTTTGCCTAACACGGAGGCAAAGAAGGTCTCATCCAGAAGCTGGCCTTCGGCCACATTCTGACGGTATTTCAGGAAATCAATGACGTCCGTCCCGGTGATCTTCTTGGTATTGAAGGCCCCGAAGCCCAGGAAGGCTTCGCCCATCATATTGGCGGCCAGCCAGTGCCGGTTATAGTTCTTCGAATAATCCCAGAAGAACTTCTTTTTGGCCCGGATGGAATCGACCGATTTGATCAGACATCCCGGGAAAAGATTGGCGAAGGTCCAGACCACCTTATCGACTTCGGCATCCAGCAGAGCGAAGTCATAGTCATTGGCCTTCAGCTTGCCGTTGACCCATTCCCTGGCCTTCTTGAATTCATCACCTTTTTTGAACTCTCCGTAAACGATCTCCCCGTCCTCGACATACTTTTCGGTAATGACCTGGGGATTACGGGCCCACTTACCGTTTTCATCCTTGAGAACCGGTACGCACTTGGAGATCAGGGTCTTGGCCTTCATCTTATAGGCCGTCCACATTTCGCAACTGACACAGTTCCACATGGCGTCTTCCATGCCCAGGAACCAGGGCAGGAAATCGCTCGAACCTCCGTCCGGGGCAGAGCCGTGGCGGGGTCCGGCCTGCCCATAAATGGCCAGGTCCGAAGAGATGGCCAGATCGCAGGCCATACCGATTTCCTGGCCGCCGGCCACCCGCATGCCGTTAACCCGGCAGACCACCGGTTTTTTGCAGGCCAAAATGGCATCGACCATGTTGTTGAAGAGTTCCATATAAGCGCCGTATTCTTCCGGCCGGCGGCTGTAATACTCGGAATACTCCTTGGTGTTTCCACCGGTACAGAAGGCATAGGGGCCGGTTCCGGTAAATACCGTAGCCACCACGGACCGGTCGGTGGAAGAATTCTCCATTCCGGCGATAACCCCTTTGACCATTTCGGTGGTGTAGGAGTTATACTGGGTCGGGTTGTTCAGGGTAATCCAGGCCACATGAAGCCCGGGAACGACATTTCCTTTCGGGTCCTTTAAAGGTCTTTTCTCATAAATAGTGCATGGGGCCTCGGTCCCAAAGTGCTCCGAACCATAACGATCATGGTTCTTTATTCCATCTTCTCTCGGCATCCATTCAATTCCCATAACTTTATCCTCCTTGTTTTAACTTTATTTTTTAATTTTTTCGAAAATAACTCCGCATTAATAGTACAGCGGCACTCACTTTTTTCGTCATTCCCGAATGTCTTTATCGGGAATCCAGCGGTTTTAATTGGCTTTGTATCGCCTGGATTCCCGCCTTCGCGGGAATGACGTTTTGCAAGTTCATCAATAATGTTCGATGAAACCCATTCTCATGCTTCGCCGGTACCCGCTTTCAGGCGGGCATGCAGGTTTCGTGTTAAAAATCTGGTGTCAAAACGATCCGTTTGGCCGGAGATCCGGCCTTGTGGACCTCTGCAAAGGTCTCACTGATGGTGCTCATAGGCCTGGCTTCCACAAAAGGCCCGATATCGATCTTTTTACTTAGGATCATTTCCAATACTGCCGGGTAATACTCGGGCAGACAGCCCCAGGTGCCGATGATTTCAGCATCAAAGGCCATCAATCTTCCCATCATGTATTCCGTTTTAGCCATCCCGAAGCCGACCACGATCAGCTTGCCGGTGAACCCCAACAAGCTCAGGGCTATTTCCTGTCCGCCCTTGACCCCCGTCACCTCAAAGATCTTCCAGCCGAAATTGGGCAGACCCTTGGTCTTGCAGATTTCCCGGAATTCCTTGGAAATCGCCCCGGCATCCTTGTCTTTCGAATTAATGACAAAATCAGCCCCGTATTTTAAGGCCCGCTGCAGTTTTTCTTCATTCCGGGCGACCCCGATCACTGTTTTAGCCCCCAGGGCCTTGGCCATCTGGCCCATATATTGACCGACCCCGCCGGTGATTCCGATAACAATGACATTGTCAGCCGGTTGCAGGTCAGCCCTTTTTGCGGCCTGGTATGGGGTGGTCGCAGCATCAGCCACAACGGCTAACTCGGCCAAAGAGAAATTTCCCCGATTTTTCACTTCACAGAGGTCAATACTCTGAACCGGTATGTGACTGGAAAAACCACCATAGATCCCCAGGCTGTTGCCGGGCATCTTCTGATTGAGACAACGGTTCCCCCGACCGGTCTTGCAAAGCAAACATTGGCGGCAGGGCATGACCGCCGGAATAATAACTTCCTTGCCCATCCAGGCTGGATCGCCGGCTACCACGGTCCCGGCGATTTCATGGCCGAGGGTTAAAGGGGGTTTGACGACGGTGGGGACCCCATCATAAAAATAACCTAAATCGGTATGGCAGACCCCGCAGCCGGCCACTTCCACCAAAACTTCTCCGGCTTTGAGTTCCGGAACCGGGATCTCTTTCATCTCGATTTTACCTGGAGTGATCTCCCCCGTTTCCTTGTTTTTAGAAAAAGGTTGGACCATCTGCCAGGTCTTTATCACACTTGGTATCTGCGCCATAATAACTTTACCTCCTTATTGTTTTATTGGTTCAAGGTACACGGTTTAAATTAAGGTTTTCATACTTGAATATTGCATCTTGTAACTCTATTTTCGAAAACCCTCATGCCCGGGGCGGGCGCCACGGAGCATGAAAATTGGTTTCGCAGAACGCCGAACGCTTAACGCCGAACGTTATTCTCTCATCATATCATACCATAGCCGCCATCGACGCAAAGCAACTGGCCGGTAATGTAACCGGCCTCATCAGATCCTAAAAAAACAAAGGCCGGCGTAATATCATCCGGTTCAGCAAAGCGCTCCAACAGGATCCGGCGCATATAAATTTCTTTTAATTTGGGATCGGTGCGGATCTTCTCGGTCATATCCGTGGCCACGATCCCCAGGGAAATCACATTGACACAGACATTATGACGGGCCAGTTCCCGTGCCGCCGATTTGGTCATGGACAGGATTCCGCCTTTAGCGGCACTGTAATTGATCTGCCCCACGGTCCCCACCAGGCCGGCGACGGAGGTCACATTGATGATTTTCCCTTTTTTCTGCTCCATCATGATCAGGGCCGCGGCCTGGGTGCATAAAAAGGCCCCTTTGAGATGAAGATCCACCACCGCATCCCATTGGTCTTCGGTCATTTTATGGAGCATGTTGGGCCGGGTAAATCCGGCATTGTTAACCAGGATATCCAATCGGCCAAAATGTTCCTTAGCGGCATTGACTACCGCCTGGGCCTCTTCTTTCTTAGCCACATCCCCTTTGACCATGACCGCTTTTCGTCCCAGTTTTTCAATCTCCCGGACCACCTCTTGAGCAGCCGCCTCATTGGAAGCATAATTAACGATAATATCGGCCCCTTCCCTGGCATAAGCCAGAGCCACGGCCTTCCCTACCCCCCTGCTGGCTCCGGTGATCACAGCCGCCTTATCCTTTAAACGCATAGCACCTCCCTCAGTATTACCGGCTTCCTTCAGTCAACCGGTCACAATAATCACAAATTAACTACTTTATAGTTACATTATAATTATAAAGGACCAGAAAAAGTTGTCAAGAAAAAAGTTATTCTTTTCACATTATCCAGAAAAGTCTGGAGGGGTGATGGAGGCCTAAAAGCAGAAGCGACGGGAGATCTGTAATAAACCCGGGGTTTTATTTGCGGTTATTTTTCCCTTATCCCCTCATTTACCAATTTTTCCGTCAACTCGGCCTGGAGTTTGAATTTCTGTATTTTCCCGATCGGTGTCGTGGGAAATGCATTCATAATGACTACCGCATTAGGTACCTTATAATTGGCCAGCCGTTTCTTGCAAAAAGCGATCACTTCTTCAGGCCCCACCTCTTTCCCGGGAACCGGCACGATGCAGGCAATGATCTTTTCACCCATTACCGGATCGGGGATCCCGATAACGGCCACGCTCTGTATCTCTTCGATGAGCCGGATCTGCTCTTCAACTTCCACGGGGTAGACGTTGAATCCTCCTCTGATTATCATCTCTTTTTTCCGTCCTACGATGGTGAGATATCCGTTTTCGAGAAATTTACCAAGATCACCGGTGTAAAAGAAGCCTTCAGGATCGAAAGAGGCTTCGGTAAGGTCCGGCTGTTTGTAGTAGCCGGTAAAAAGGTTCTCCCCCCGCACGACGATTTCTCCCACCTCTCCAGGAGGGACCTCTTTACGCTCGTCGCTCATCAGCTTGATCTCGATCCCTGCGGTTGGCCGGCCTACCGTCTCACTCTTCACCGTCTCATCATCATCCAGATCGCTGATGGTGCAGCAGCCGTTTTCACTCATGCCGTAAGTACAGCTTATCTGGCAGTTCATTTTGGTCCTTACGGCCTGAACCAGCTCTTTTGGACAAAAGGCCCCTCCCATGTACCCGGCGCGACTGCTTTTGAAATCACAATTGGTGAAGCCCGGATGATCGAGCATGAGGTGAAACATCGTCGGGACTCCGTAAATAAGGGAGACCCTCTCTTTCTCATAAAGACGTAACGCTTCTCCAGGTTCGAAGGTTTCCATGATTACGATGCGACAACCGGCCATAAGGGCATTGGTAAACTGAATGAAGGCACAAAGAGTATGGGAACAGGGGACCATCATAAGCGAAACGTCGTCTGGATTGATGCGCAGCCGTTGGGACACCTGGGTGGAATTAAAAATAAAGGCCCGGTGGGACATCATGACCCCCTTGGGAAGGCCCGTGCTTCCCGAGGTGTACAAAATGGAAGCGATATCTTCATAGGCAGGAAGCTCATCCCGGAGCCCGTTGAAATTCCCTGCACGGTCTGAACTGACCAGCGTATCATAGGAACAACACCAGTCGGGGCCATCCGAACCCAAGACAAAGACCAATTCCAGTTCAGGGAGTTCCGGTTTGATTTTTCCTATCAGCTCAATAAAATTAGTATTCATGTATTCCCCGATAGTAAAGAGGCAGCGAGCGCCGGAGTGCTTTAACATGTAGCTGAGTTCGAATTCCCGATAGCGTGTCGAAAGCAGGACAAATACCGCTCCCATATACAGACAGGCCTGCTGCAGGATAAAAAATTCAGGTCGGTTTGGAAACAGTGCCGCTACTCGATCCCCTTTCCTTATCCCCAGCCGCCTCAAAGCGGCGGCCATCTGCAATACCTGTTGATAAAACTCCCCGTAGGTAGTCCTTTGGTCTCTGTAGACTAACAATTCCTGGTCAGGCCGCTCCTGAGCCAGGCGATCCAAAAGCTGACCGAAGGTAAAACCCAGAAATTGATCAAAATATCGCTTTGCGGGTAGTCCACCCTCCATATTTCTTCTCCCCCTGACAAAAAATATTATATTTTGGCGGTAAGAATCGCTTCCGCGAAAAATCCCCTTGTCCCAGGCTCCACCTATGCGGTTCTTTTCCGCATGGCCAGGGCAAGACCTGCCCCAACGATCATGGAGAGGCATCCTGACAAAAATGCATTCCTGTAGACTTTCGTCATATCAAAGATAAACCCTGCCAAAGCCGGCCCTATCGTTCCCCCGAGCGTAGCCCCGAGGAGAATGACGCCGAAGATCGAGCCCATGGCGCGAAGGCCAAAACAATCTATGGTGGCGAGAGGAAATACAGAGGCCAACCCGCCATAAGAAAAACCGAAGAAAAAGGTAAACCCCCATAGCATCCAAGCCTTATCTGCTGCAATCAGCCAGAGCATTGTGGCTGCTTGAAACATGAGCAGACCCACCAGGGAAAGTCTGGTACCCAGGCGTTCAGTCAAAATCCCCAAGCAGACCCGACCTACGACACTCGTTGCCCCTATTGCAGCCAACATGGTGGCGGCTGTATCCGTTTTAACACCCATATCCGTCGCATACGGCACCAGATGAACCAAGGGGATGGTAAATCCGATGGTCCAGAAACAATGGACCGCGAAGAGCGTCCAAAAATAACGCTGTTTCATGGCCTGAGCCAGAGTGATGATGAGAGGAGAAATCGCTTTCCCGTCACCCGTGCTCGCTTCTCCCGCCTGGGCGTAATTGTCTGTCGGCCTCGGGGGACGGTTCAGGGGTTTGAGCCCCATGTCCTCGGGACTCCTCCGAATGACAAATGCCCCGGCAAGAAAAACAGCCCAGACAATAAGGCCCAGAATAAAAGCCGTGAATCGCCATCCCACACTGGCTTTAAGGAACTCGGCCAGGGGTGAAAAAACGAGAGTGCCCAGCCCTAATCCAGAAACCACAATGCCAACAGCCAGGCCCTTTCGATAATTAAACCATCGGGACACAGTGGAGGCTGTCGGGGAGTAAGAGGTGCCAACCCCTATACCGATCATGACTCCCCAACTGACATACATTAATCCGGCCTTATGGCTAAGGGCCGTCAAACAACACCCGGCACCCATTATGAGCCCCCCGACAACCAATATCTTCCTGGGGCCATAGCGATCGGTAAGTGTTCCCATGACCACGGAGGCAACTCCGTATGACAAAAAGGTGACTGAAAAAATTCCCGAAAGAAAAGCCCGGGAGGTGGCCCATTCCGAAAGCCAAGCCTTGAAAAACACCCCGAAAGAATAAAGGACCCCGAAGCCGGTACAGGTTATGCAGAGTGATGCGATGGTTATTACCCAGCCGTAAAAAAACCTTTTTGGTGCCAAGGGAGTATTGTTCACTTTATCACCAGACCCCCATGTTTACCTTCTATTTCTCTAAGCGCAGGAACGATTTCAATCGTTAAAGACCGCATCGCTCCCGGACCTCCTGGCTGTCTATGAGAACAGGGCTTGGTCCCTCGCATCGAACAACACCCTTTTCGAGAACATACCCCCGATGGGACATCTTCAGGGCAAGCCGGGCCTTCTGTTCTACCAGGAGAAGCGTCATCTTCTCTTGCCGACAAAGGGCCACGACAATCGCCATCAGCTCCGATATGATTAACGGGGCCAAGCCTTCAAACGGCTCGTCCAAAAGCATCAATTTGGGATTGCCCATCAGTCCCCGGGCTACCGCCAGCATCTGCTGCTGACCCCCTGAAAGTGTCGATCCAAACTGCTTTTCCTTATCTTTTAGTATGGGGAAATAGTGGTAGGCCCGCTCCAAGCCGGCGGCTTTCTCCCCAGCGCTCATTCGCGGGGCATTCTTCGTCCCCAGAATCAAATTCTCCTTCACGGTTAGCATAGGGAAAATGCGCCGGTCCTCTGGCACATAACTGATTCCCAGCCTTGATATTTCATCAGCTCTTCGCCCCTGAATTTCCTGTCCCTCAAAAAAAACTTTTCCGTCCCGGGGTGGCGTAAGACCGATAATCGATTTAAGGGTAGTGCTTTTTCCAACGCCGTTACGGCCGAGCAGACAGACGATCTCCCCTGAGCCCACTTTCAGTTTGACCCCCTGTAAGACATGGCTTCGTCCGTAAAAGGTGTGTAGGTCAAGGACTTCCAGCATCAAGCTCCTCCCCGAAATAGGCCTTTTGGACCTCTTTATTGGCTTTTACATCGCCTGGCGAGCCTTGCGCCAGCACAAGGCCCTGATTCATAACCAAAATCCAGTCGGAAACGGCAAAGACGAGGTCGATGTCGTGCTCGATTAAAAGGATTGTAACCTCTCCCTTAAGTTGCTTAATTAAGCCTATAGTAGCCCGCGTCTCCATAGGGGTCATGCCCGCGGTCGGTTCATCAAGGAGGATCATCGAGGGTCGAGCCGCCAAGGTCATACCTATCTCAAGATACCGTTGATCGCCGTGGGAAAGGTTTCCGGCCAATTCATCTCGCTGGTCCCATAATCCAAGAAGATTTAGAATTCTCTCCGCTTCCTTTATCGGCTCGTGCAAACCTTCAACGGAGGAAAAAAGGTTGAGTCGCGTTGTCCTGCCCTGGCTGGCCAGACGAATATTTTCAAAGACCGTCAACCCTTGAAATATATTGGTGACCTGAAAGGATCTGGTCAAGCCCAGACGACAGAGCTTATGGGGAGGCAGATCGGTCACCCTTTGGTCCTTAAAAAAAATGTCCCCTTCATCGGGTTTCAGGACGCCGGTGATCAAATTAAAAAGCGTTGTTTTGCCCGCACCATTCGGACCGATGACCGACATGATCTGTCCCTCTCGTATATTAAAGGCAACGTCGTAGACCGCCTGAAGCGCGCCAAAGGATTTGCTTAGTCGTTGGATCTCAAAAAACAATGTCAGCTCCTGTTTTTTTGATTTGAAAAGAGGCCGAGGATGCCTTTTGGCAAAAAAATGACGACCAGGACGAAAATTGCACCGGTGATTATTGAATGGGCCTTAAAATAGGATGAAACGATGGTCTCGAAGATAGTCAGAAAGACAGCACCTACCATTGGACCGACCAGGGTGCCTAAACCGCCGATCAGGGTCATGACGATCACTTTCCCGGACATGAGAAAGTGTAGCTGTTCCGTGTCGGCAAACGTCTTGAAGAGCGAGAACAAAGCCCCGCTCCAACCGGCAAAAATGCCGGACAGGACAAAGACCGTCACTTTATAGCGCTTTACGTTAAAACCCAGGAATCCCACCCGATTCTCATTATCCCTGATGCCCTTTAAAACCCTTCCAAAAGGCGATCCGACCATGCGGGAGCAGATCAGATAAGAAATATAGGCAAAGGCAACTGCGAGAAAGTAAAAATTAATGGACTGGGTCAGATCGAGGTTAAAGATGAGAAGATTAAGATTAGGGACCGGGATAGCTACGAGTCCGTCAGACCCACCTAAGGAATAGGTGTGGAAAATAATCCGGTAGAGGACCTCGGCAAAGGCCAGGGTCAAAATCGCAAAGTAGATGCCTCGGGCCCGGATAGAGATGATACCGATAAAAAGGGCCAGTAACCCGGTGGTGACCGTCACGGACAGAAGAGCCAGCCAGATAGAGGGAACGAGGAATTTTATAATTGCCCCCAGCGTATACCCGCCTAACCCGAAATAAGCCGCGTGCCCGAATGAGGCAATCCCTGCATAACCCATGATCATATCGAGACTCATGGCAAG
Organism: Deltaproteobacteria bacterium; assembly: GCA_016219225.1. Taxonomy (NCBI): domain Bacteria; kingdom Pseudomonadati; phylum Myxococcota; class Myxococcia; species Deltaproteobacteria bacterium. The sequence goes on along the minus strand of JACRBX010000172.1, from coordinate 7,327 downwards.
AACGGCCAGCAACAATGCTTCGATCGCCAGTTTCTGGTAGTATTGAGGGGCGAAGAAGGGAATGCTGCAGGCCGCCGATAGTATCAATAGATGGACTAAGGGTGCCCGAAACCTTTTGAATGGAAGAGCTGAAGGCATATTCTATCTCTCTGCTTTCCCGAAAAGACCACTGGGTTTCAAAATCATGGTCAAAATCAGGGCGATGAAAACCAGCGTCTCCGCCCAGGTGGGAGAGATCCAAAGCGAAGCTAAAGACTCCACCTCACCAATCATGATGCTGGCCACAAGGGCCCCCATCAGGCTCCCCATTCCCCCAACAATGACGACGATAAAAGCTCGCAGGATTGCGTCAATTCCCATTGTCGGGTAGACGAAGTAGATGGGGCTCATCAAGACCCCTGAAAAACCAGCCAGGCCCGCACCACAGGCAAACACCAGTGTATAGACCAAAGATACCCTGATACCTAAAGCCGCCGACATAAGGCGATCCTGAGAAGCGGCCCGGATCATGGCGCCGGTTTCCGTTTTTGATAGCACGTACCATATAGCGATCAAGACGACTATCCCGATTACCAGTATGAGAAGCCGGTAGACCGGATAAGTCATCCCGAGCACATCAATGGTATTCGTTATCGGCACATCAACCCGTCGTGTTTCGCCTCCCCAGATAAGGGTTGCCGCTTCGCGAAACATCATGCCCAAGCCGAAGGTTAATAAAAGATGGAAAATAGGGTCCCGCCCATACAGTCGCCGAAACATGAATATCTCGATCAAGAGTCCTAGAAGTCCGACGGCTATTGCCGCGACAAGGAGTGCGCCCCAGAAATTAGGTATCACGAAAAGAAGGGAATATCCGAAAAAGGCTCCTAACATATAGAATTCGCCATGGGCAAAATTGACGATATCCATGAGACCGAAGATTATCGTTAAGCCCAGGGCAATAAAGGCAATAACAGTTCCCCAGACCAGACCATGCAGCATCTGCGGCAGGAGCACGTAAACCACATAATCAATCAATAGGGCCTCCTCGGGGCGTTCTAATAACCCTCATTATGAATAAGGCCCCCTGGCCTTCGAAAAGAAAGCCAGGGGGGACCGGATTATTCACCTTTTGCAAAAATTTTCTGGAGACCGTTGTCGATCTTTATCATGTAAACAACGAGGGAAGTCTGATGCGTCTCGGAGTCCATAACTTTAACCCCTTGAGGCCCGTTATAGGTGGAGCCCTCCAGAGCGGCTATAATCTTTTGGGTATCGAGAGACCCTGCTTTTTTAATCGCCTGGGCGGCCCACATGACGGCCTCATAAGAACTGACTGAAAATTTGCTCGGACTGGCACCGTAAAGTTTCTTATATCGGGCCACCCAGGCATTATTGGCTGGCGTATTCAGGGTATCCGCATAATAATCGGCAGTAATGATACTGTTAGCCGAGCTGCCAAGGGCACCAAGAATGTCCGATGAAACTAATGAACCGTCCCCGCAGATATGCATTAATTTCTTGAGGCCGTACTGTTCCGCCTGGCTGAGCACGGAAATAGAATCGTTCCCGGCTGCGGTGATAAACAAAATATCCGGTTTGGCTGCTTTGATCCTTCCGAAGTAGGGGGCGAAATCCTTGGTATTGAGGGGGAAGAAAGTTTCACCCACAATATTGGCTCCCATTTCCTTTAAAAGCTTGTTATAGACTTCGGACGTGGATCTGCCCCAGGCGTAATCCACATTGAGCAGATAAACTTTCTTCCCGAGGTTGGCCAACATCCATTTTACCAGACCTTTCGCTGTAATGGAGGGGTTGGCGCAGACGCGAAAGGTTTGTTTGTTCTTGTCTTCCCCGGTAATTTTTATAGACTGCGACATGGGAACCATCAACAGTTTATTATACTTTTGAGCCAGAGGCATGATGGCCAGCGTGGAGGCGGAGGTAACCGGAGCAATCAGAAAATCGGCCTTCTCCTCAAGGACAAGGCGCTCCATTTTACGAGCCGCGATGGAAGTACTGGTTTGGGTGTCTTCATCGATTACCTTGACTTTACGGCCCAGCAGACCGCCGGAGTTGTTAATTTCCGCCACCGCCATATCGACGCTGTCCTTCTGCATTTTGGACATGGCGGCATAGGTTCCTGTAAAATCGGCCATATTTCCGATAATGATCGGCTTATCCTGCCCTATAGCCTGGCTGCCCATAATACCCAAAGCAACTAACCCCAACAACAATATTCTTATGTTCCTCATGTTAAGTCCCTCCTCGAAAAAATTGCCTTTGTTTATCCATTATGATTAATGATTGACTTAAACAGAAAGTTTTTCTCCTCCCTCCTTTCCCGAAAAAGGCCTTTTTTATATCCATTCATTTCTTGGAAAAATAGTCAAATCTTGTGGTTGTCCGTCTGTGTCTGTGAATAAAATTTTAATAAGGCTAAGCCAGAAACCCCCCGTCCACGACCAGGACCGTTCCCGTTATATAGCTGGAGGCCGGGGAACCGAGAAAAAGGATACTGCCGATCAGTTCCTCCAACCGGGCAAAGCGCCCCAGAGGGATCTGTTTGATGATACCTTCGTAAACTTTTGCCGAATTCCTCAGCCCTTCGGTCAATTCGGTCTCCATATAATGGGGGGCAACGGCATTAACCCGGATTTTGAATTTAGCCCACTCCACAGCCAGGCTCTTGGTAAGGGCGATCACACCGGCCTTGGAAGCACAATAGGCCGAGGCCCGGGGAATTCCAGTGAATCCAGCCGTTGAAGCGATGTTAATGATATTACCGCCGCCCTTTTCAATCATGTGCTTACCACAGTATTTGCAGCACAAATAAGTCCCCCTCAAATTCACCTGCATGACCCGGTCCCACTCCTTGGTCGGGGCGTCTTCGGTGGGTTCGAAATTCAATTGGGAAATACCGGCATTATTAACGAGCAGATCCACCCTGTTGTGTCTGGCGATGGCTTTCTTGATTAGACCGTTGACCGATGTCTCCCTGGAAATATCGGCCTTTATGGCCATGACACTGGAACCGATGCGGCTTATTTCCAGGGCCGTCTCTTCGGGAGATATGATATCGGCCAAAACCAGCGATGCACCCTGGCGGGCCAAGGCCTTGGCGATTTCCCTCCCCAATCCTTTGGCACTTCCCGTTACCAGAGCGGTTTTTCCTTCAAATCCAAAAAGCTCCGAAAGCTCCTGGGTATCCTTTTGTTTTTTCATAATCTTCTCACTCCAAATCAGGACGCAGATTTTCGCGGATACCCGCAGATAACTATTCTATTAGGCTTTTCTAATGGCGCACAAAAGGGATTTAATCTCAGGATAGCCCATAATAGGTTCCCGGCATTCCGTATCGGTAAGTAGATTGGCATTGGCCTCCCCCGGCCAGCCATGTGGCACCAGGACCACGCCTTCGGCCACCCTCTCGTCCAGGTGCACCTTCATGCAGATTGACCCCCGGTTTGTTTCAATAACGACTGGATCTCCCTCTTGTAGATCGTATTTCAGGGCAGTTTTCGGGCCTAATTCGGCCTTAGGCTCCGGGTTTTTTTCCTTTAAGGCCTTTATTCCCCGGAACTGGCTATGGGTATAAAAAAGATTTCTATTCCCCGTCGAAAGGATCAGCGGGTACTTTTCAAACCAATCCGGAGTGCTGAATGGGCTTCTGTGCGGTTCCAGATAGGTCGGGAGAGGATCAAAGCCCAGGCTGGCCAGTTCCTGGCTGTAGATCTCGATCTTCCGGGAAGGGGTAGAAAAGGTCTTGTCTTCAATCCCGTACTTCTTTTTCCCGAAGAACGCACCCTCCGGTTTCTCATGGTAAAGCTGGTCGAAAGTCAAACCGGACGGCCCAAGTTCGAAGGCCACGAGATCTTCTTCCGATTTCCAGGGGAAATAGGCCTCGAGGCCCAGCTTTTTCCCCAGCTCCGTATAGAGTTGCCATTCCGACCAACCCTCAAAAAGGGGCTCTATGGCCTTCTTTCTCAACATCAGATAGGGCAGGCCGTGGCAGACATTGTAGGAATAGCCCAGTCCCCACTTCTCAAGGTGGGAGCAGGCCGGCAGGACATAATGGGCCAGTTCTGCAGTCTCGGTCATAAAAAGATCATGGACCACAAGTAACTCCAACTTTTGAAAGGCCTCCCGGAAGGCATTGGAGTCGGCCATGGATATCACCGGGTTGCCACCGACCACCAGAAAAGCCTTCAATTTCCCCGGAATACTCTCCGGCACACAGGTAACCACTCCATAGGGACTTTTCCTCCCGAACAGGGTGGTAAATAAGGGGAACCGCTCACCTCCCAAAGGTTCTCCTTCTACGCCGAGTCCTACATTCCCAAGCCGCAACCCTGGTCCTATGACCCAGCCTCCGGGATTATTAATGTTACCCGTGATCGCTTGCAGCACCGAAAAGGCCCGGCTGTTCTGTGTTCCATTGGCTGTTTGATCCTGGGTGCAGGTGCCCTGATAAATACCGGCCCCTTGAGTTGTCGCAAACATTCGGGCCACCTTTCGAATATTGTCGGCCGATACCCAGGTAATCTTTTCGGCCCATTCCGGTTTATACTGCTGTATATGGGGGATGAGCTGGTCAAATCCTGAGGTATAGTTTTCAACAAAATCCCGATCGTAAAGATTTTCTTCAAGGATCACCTGGATCATGGCCAGGGCCAGGGCACCATCCGTCCCCGGCCTGATCTGCAGGTACATATCGGCCCGGTCCGCCAAGGCGATTCTCTTGGGGTCTATGACGATAAGTTTAGCCCCGGCTTTCAAGCTCTCATTCAAAGCCATCCTCAGAGGAAAATCAGAGGCATCCGGATTGTGGCCCCAAAGGATATAAAGATTCGAATGCAGTTCTTCGGTAGGATACCTTCCAAAAGTCATTTGTCTGGTACGGATTCGCATCCGGTAACAGATACTCTCTACGGAAAAAAAATTCGGTGACCCGTAAGCGGCCTTGAATAATTGGGTCAGACCGGCCATCTCCAGGTTTTCCACCCCGATGGACCCACTAAAGACCCCGAGTGCCGATGGACCATGCTTTTCCTTCAATGACAGGAGCTTTTCGGCGATTTCGTTGAGGGCTGTATCCCAGGAAATCTCCTCCCAGCCCCGGTCCGTGCGCTTCAAAGGATGCTTCAGCCTGGCCGGGTCATAGACGTTCTCCAGGGCTGCCCGTCCTTTAGGACAAAGGACCCCCTTGTTGAGCGGATGCGATTTCAGTCCCTCAACCTTAACGGCGATCCCGTCCTCTACGGTTACCTTTGTCCCGCAACTATGATAGCAAAGGGTACAGTCGGTCAGTATAGTTTTGTTATTTTCCATTACCTTCTCTCTTGGTTCGAAAATAGCTCCCAGGGGTCGGGGATCGGGGGCCAGTTGAAGAGAAAGTTGCAAGTATAAAAACCTTGAACCCTGCACTTTGCCCATCGCCTATAGCCCATTGCCTATAGCTTGTTTTTTATTCCATTAAAAATCAGGTCGAAGACCTCACTGTAATTTTCGAGCAAATCGTAATTTTCCTCTTTGAGCAGCCATCGGGTCACCCGGTGTTCTAAAATACCCAGCACCAACTCCCTGATGAGGTATAGGTTAATGTCTTTTCTAACGATCCCTTCCTCTTGACCTTCTTTAATGATTTCGATAACTTTGTCGGTGAATTCTTTTAGCGAACCGTAGGTTTTCGATTGGATAAAACTCTTGCTCACCCGCATTTCAAGCATCAAGGTCCGGGCATAATCCGGATTCATTTTAAAAAAATACAGATAGTACCAGATAAGCTTCCTGATTTTACTGACGGCATCATGAATCCCTTGAAGATGCAGATCAAGCTCCTCGCAAAACTCCTTGGTTTTTTGGGCAGGGATCGAAAAAAATAAATCTTCTTTATTTTTAAAATATTGATAAATCGTCCCTTCGGCAATATCGGCCTTTTGGGCAATTTCAGAAATACTTGAATTTTGAAAATTGCTTTTGCTAAAAACCTCAATCGCCGCTTGAATGATTTGTTGTTTTCGAATAGTTTTTTTTCTCATAATGAATGTTATTTAATTTTTTATTGAACAGTATTCAACCAATATTATAAGTTTTTTTTTATGTCAAGTATTTTTTATTGAATAATATTCAATTATACTTTGAATAGTTTTCAATATTCACAAACTCGCAAAAAGCCGCTGGAACCCATTGTTCATTATTCCGGCAAAAGAAAGGATCAAAAAGTTTTGCCAGAAGGTTAGGATGTGTGGTAAATTATTTTTATGCGTTATCTTTGGTCTATTTCTTTATTAATCACTTCGTTTTTTATGATAACCGCCTGCTCCAAACCGGCGGTTCGCCAACCGGTCTTCAGCCCGGCGCCTTCCCCTTCGATTCCCCCTAAAAAGCCTATAGTGGCTTCTAAAAAAACAGAACGGAAAGAGAAGCCCTATTTCGTTAATGGAAAGTGGTATTTCCCAGTTGATTCTGTGGCTGAATATAAGGAAAAGGGAATCTGCTCCTGGTATGGCCCTGATTTTCACGGAAAACAGACCTCCTCCGGGGAGACCTATGACATGTTCGGATACACAGCCGCCCACAGGATATTGCCTTTTAATACCCAGGTGCGCGTAAAAAATCCGGCTAACGACAAAGAAATTCTGGTGCGTATCAACGACCGCGGTCCCTTTGTAAGGGAGCGGATCCTGGACCTTTCCTATACCGGGGCCAAGGCCTTGGAACTTATTGGTCCGGGAACGGCCTGGATCGAATTGGAGGCCTTAGGTATTCTGGAAGAAGGGGAAGAAAATGGACAAAAGATCACCCGCCTGGTCCAGCAGGTAGATTTCCGACAGGGAGAGTTTTCGGTCCAGATCGGGGCCTTTAAGGATCGGCAGAATGCCTTGCGTTTAAAGGAAAGGCTGCTTAAAGAATATCCGCAAGTAGAAGTCTCGGAAACGGTCCATTTTGGAGAAACCTTTTTCCGAGTCCGGTTAACGAATTGTCCTCAACTCCAGGAAGCTATCCGTCTGCAAAAGGAGTTAGAGGGTAAGGGATTTATACAAGCCTTGGTAGTCGTTCAGTAATTGAGGTCTCGGCCTGTTTTTTCAGTAAAAAGGGCTTTTTTTTCTTTCAATCCTGGTCGGTATTGACCCCTTTTCTGAGAACACCCGATGTCTTGAACACAACCACCTTCCTGGCCTTGAGTTGTAAATCTTGATTGGTCTGGGGATTCCGTCCCCGCCGGGCCCTTTTTCTTTTGACCACAAACTTCCCGAATCCACTGATGAGAATATTTTCTTCACTGGCCAGAGCCTTCTTCATGATTTCCAGCAACTGTTCCACTACATCCCTGGATTGGCTTTTG
>JACRBX010000171.1 GCA_016219225.1 Deltaproteobacteria bacterium | reverse complement strand
TTTCTTGAATTTGAAACCGTTTTTTAGTATGGTACCTTTCGTGCGCCCGTAGCTCAGTCGGATAGAGCGTCGGACTTCGAATCCGCAGGCCGCCCGTTCGAGTCGGGCCGGGCGCACCAGATTTAAGAAGCCCTCTGACCTGACTTTGGGGCTCCCCATTATTTCTAATTACATTCATTCAAATTGAGCGATTTTAGTATGGCATGGTTTCGGGCCTTTTTCGGGCTTATTTTATTGATGTGTTTCATATCCCTGGGCTGTTCTTCAAAAAGCTCCACCCGGGCTCATTCCCTGACCATCGCCGGTTCCACCTCCGTCCAGCCCTTTGCCGAAAAACTGGCCGAAATCTATATGGAGGTCAATCATCAGGTCGTCATCAATGTCCAGGGCGGGGGGTCGACGGCAGGGATCAAGGCCTGCCGGGAAAAGGCCGCTCAAATCGGAACCTCTTCCCGAGAGCTTCATGCCGATGAAAATGATTTAACAAAAATAATTATCGCCAAAGACGGAATCGCTATAATTGTCCACCCGCAGAATCCGGTTAAAAACTTAACCCTCAAAGAATTACAGGGTATTTTTTCCGGCAAAATCCGTTCCTGGTCCCAGGTAGGCTGGGTGGACAAACCGATTTATTTTGTCAATCGCGAAGAAGGTTCCGGAACCCGGGATGCCTTTGAAAGCCTGGTAATGAAAAAAGGGGAAATTTCCGATGAGGCCCTGGTCCAGGATTCCAACGGGTCAGTCCGGGAAATTATTGCTAATAATCCCCAATCTATCGGCTATATCTCCTTTGGTATCGTGAACCATCAAGTCAAAACCATTGCTGTCAATTCCATATACCCTTCCGCGACGACTATTAAAAGTAATCTTTATACCTTGACCCGGCCGTTCATCTTCGTTCTTCCCAGCCAGCCGACAGGCCTGGGCCGACAATTTGTCAATTTTGTTTTAAGCCCGGAGGGTCAACAAATTTTGGAGAAAGAAGGCCTGGTAGGAATCCGTTAGCATGCAAGAGAAAATCATCGAAAAGGTCCTCACCCTCCTGGCGTTTTCCGCAATTGGTCTCCTGCTTCTCATTACGATCTTCATTTTTAAGGAAGGGTTTCCCCTCATTTTAAAGGCGGGCCTGAAAGACTTCCTTTTCAGTGCCAAATGGGCCCCGACCAAAAGCCATTTTGGGATCCTTTCCATGATCATTTCTTCTCTGGCCGTAACCATCGGGGCCATCATTCTGGGGGTACCCCTGGCCCTGGCCTGTGCCATTACCCTGGCCGAGTTTTGTCCTCCCCGCTGGCTGGTCTTCTTAAAGCCGACCATTGAACTCCTGGCCGGCATCCCTTCGGTTGTTTTCGGATTTTTGGGGGTTGTTTTATTGGTCCCCATAATCCGCGAATATCTCGGTGGACCCGGTCTATCTCTTTTGGCATCCTCCATCATACTGGCCATTATGATCCTTCCGACCATCACCAGCATTTCCATTGATGCCATTCAGGCTGTCCCTCTTTTATACAAAGAAGGGGCCCTGGCCATGGGGGCCACTCATTGGCAGGCCATCCATCTGGTCCTTCTCCCGGCCGCCCGGTCCGGGGTAGTGACGGCTATCATCCTGGGTATGGCCCGGGCCATTGGAGAGACCATGGCGGTCATTATGGTGGCCGGAAATGCCCTGAAGATACCCCGCTCCATTCTGGATCCGGTCCGAACGCTGACCAGCACTATTGCCCTGGAAATGGGCTATTCGGCCGGCGATCATCGCACGGCCCTTTTTGCAGCCGGTATTGTCTTATTTGTTTTTATTATGGCCCTTAACGTCCTGGCCAATCTTTTGATGCGGAAAAAATAATGCGCCTTAATCCCATTATAACTCAAAAAATGGTAAAAACCCTGCTCTGGATCCTGACCGGTCTGACTATCGGCATTTTGCTTTTTATCATTTTTTTCATATTCATTAATGGGCTCCCCCAGATTTCCTGGGCCTTCCTTTCCACCAATCCTGTTGACATGGGCCGCTCGGGCGGCATTCTGGCCACCATCGTCAGTACCATCTATCTGATCGGGATCGCCCTGTTCTTCGCCACCCCCCTGGGATTAGGAACGGCCATTTATCTGACCGAATACACCCGTGAAGGAATAGTTACCAGGATCATTCGTTTTGGGACCGAATGCCTGGCCGGCATACCCTCCATCATTCTCGGTCTTTTTGGATTTGCCATCTTTGTTATGGCCTTCGGCTGGGGGTGGAGTTTGCTCTCCGGCGGGCTGACCCTTTCAACCATGCTCCTCCCAACGATTATCCGGACTTCAGAGGAATCGATCCTGGCCGTGCCTCAGGAATATCGGGAAGTCGCCTTTTCTCTGGGGGTAGGCAAATGGAGGACCATCACCCGGGTGGTTTTGCCGGCGGCCCTTCCCGGGATTGTAACCGGCATTGTCTTGAGTATCGCCCGCTCCATTGGTGAAACGGCGGTAATTATTTTTACAGCCGGATCTTCCTTGCGGTTTCCGAATTCCATCTTTGAATCCGGTCGAACCATGGCCGTCCATTTCTATATTTTGGCCCGGGAAGGGATTTCCATGCCTATGGCCTATGGAACCGCGGCTATCCTGGTCCTGCTTATTTTGATCATTAACATCAGTGCCTACTTAACTATGCGGTTTCTTATGAAAAGGTACTCCTGATTTCGATTTTGGATTGCGGATTTCGGAATATAAAATATGACAAACCCTGATGACCCGAAAATCACCATAAAGAACCTGACGGTTTTATACGGAAAGGAACCGGCGCTTCAATCCATCTCCCTGGATATCCCGAAAAATAAAATAACCGGGATCATGGGGCCTTCCAATAGTGGAAAAAGCACCTTATTGCGCATCTTGAATCGGTTAACCGATCTGATCCCCGGCATCCTGATTCGGGGTCAGGTCCTGTTGGATGGGGACGATATCCTGATGCCCGGTTATGATGTCAATAACCTCCGGGCCAGGGTGGGCATGGTCTTTGCAAAACCAATCCCCCTGCCCCGTTCCATTTATGAGAACCTGACCTTCGGCCCCCGGATGCACGGCCTTAAAGACCGTCGTGTCCTGAATGAACGGGTCGAGCACAGCCTCCGGGCCGCCATCCTTTGGGATGAAGTTAAAGACCGCCTCTTTGAATCGGCACTGAACCTTTCAGGGGGTCAGCAGCAACGCCTGTGCATTGCCCGGACCCTGGCCATGCAATCCGAGGTCATCCTTCTGGATGAGCCGACCTCGGGCCTTGACCCGATCTCCACGGCCAAGATCGAGGAGGCCCTCCGGACCCTCAAAGAGGATTACACGATTATCCTGGTCAGCAACAATACCAAACAGGTGGCCCGCATTTCGGATAAGGTGGCCTTTTTCCTGATGGGGGAATTGATTGAATACGGCCCCCCGGATAAAATTTTTACCAACCCGTCGAATAAACGAACCGAAGACTACGTCTCCGGAAGATTCGGTTAAGGGGAAAGCGTTTTGCCTGCCATCACCATCCAAAATCTGGATTTGTATTATGGTTCATTCCATGCCCTGAAAGGCGTATCTTCCTTTTTTAAGGAAAAGACCATTACCGCCCTGATCGGCCCCTCGGGGTGCGGTAAATCCACTTTGCTGCGCTGTTTGAACCGGATGAATGAACTGATTGAAGGCGTTCGCATCGAAGGGCAGGTCCTCATCGGGGAACAGAATATTTATGCCCCGGGGACCAATTTGATTCAGCTCCGTAAAGAAGTGGGAATGGTCTTCCAGCGGCCCAATCCCTTCCCCCTTTCCATTTTGGAAAATGTCACCTTCGGCCTGAAGATCCATGGCCAGCTTCCTTCGAAAAAATGGAAGTGGGAAGAGATCGCCTATAAAGCCCTGTCGGCTGTCGGCCTCTGGGAAACCTTGAAAGACAAGCTTAAACAATCGGCCTTGGGTTTGACCCTGGAACAACAGCAAAGGCTCTGTTTTGCCCGCATTATAGCCCTTCAATCCCGCATAATCCTGATGGACGAACCCTGTTCAGCTCTGGATCCCATGGCCACGGAAAAGATCGAAAACCTGATGCTGGCCCTCAAGGAGAATTTTACCATCGTCATCGTGACCCACAATATGCAGCAGGCCGCCCGGATCTCCGAAGAAACCGGTTTTATGCTCCTGGGGGACCTGATCGAATTCGGCCCCACCGGCCGGATCTTCACCAAACCCCAGGATGAACGGACCAATGATTATATTACCGGCAGGTATGGATGATGAAAGAAAGGTATAAGGTGCAAGGCACAAGGTTCAAGGTTCGGGTATGAGGGTTCTCCTTGCACCTTGCGCCCTGAGCCTTGTGCCCATCATGATTTTTGACCCTTTAGGAATAAGGATACCTCATGGCTGAGAACACAAAATCGATACCTCTTAACAAACGCATCATTTTTGCCCTGGACGTCAGCACCCCCGCCGAGGCCCAGGGTTGGGTGGAAAAACTGGAAGGCCAAGTTAGATTCTTCAAAGTAGGATTGCAACTTTTTTTAGGCGGCGGATTTTCGATCGTAGATTGGATCGTCAAACGGGACCTGGAAGTGATGCTGGACCTGAAATTTTTTGATGTCCCCCAAACGGTCTCCTCGGCCGTGAAGCAATTGCATGGACGGGGCATCACCTATACCACGGTCCACGGCAACGACGCCATGTTGAAAGCGGCCGCCGAGGCCAAGGGCGAGGTGAAAATCCTGGCGGTCACGGTCCTGACCAGTCTCGATCAAGGGGACTTAAACGATTTGGGATTCCAATGTTCCCCGGAAGAACTGGTCCTTTCCCGGGCGCGTCGGGCCTTACAGGTGGGTTGTGACGGTGTGGTGGCCTCCGGCCTGGAAGCCCCGAAAATCAGAGAAGCGTTGGGGGCGAAATTTTTTATCGTCGTCCCCGGGGTCAGACCGGTGGAGAATCGCCCGGACGATCAAAAAAGGATTGTCGATGTCAAATCGGCCTTTTTAAACGGCGCCGATCATATCGTTGTCGGCCGTCCTATCCGCCAGGCCCCGGACCCGGAGGTCCTGATTCAGGAGATGCAGCAACAGATTGAAGAGACCCTTTATATCAAGCCCTGAATTGCTCCAAGACATGGATGATGTTCAATAGAACTTGGTTCGCCGGTGTGGGCAGGCCGTAATGCTTGCCCAGATCAACCACCTTTCCGGCAAAAGACTCGACCTCCGTTTTACGTCCCGCCTCAATATCCTGCAGCATCGATGTCTTGCCTTGGGGGGATAGGGTTTTGAGGACGGCGGACCACTCCTTGATATCCTGCTCCCCCAGGTTTACGCCGACCTGCCGGGCCAGAACCAGGACCTCGCGCATCAGCGTTTCCATCAATGTCTGGGCGTCCGGCGACGTCTGAAAGACGCCGTAGGGAACCCGCATCACGGCCGAAGCCTGGTTGACCCCCACGTTAATCATGAACTTCCACCATAGCATACGGTTCATGTCGGCAGGTATTTCAGATACGATTCCGGCACGCCCAAGGGCCCTCCGGACATCCAAAACCCGGTTACTCGGGATGGAATTATCACCCTCACCAAAATAGATTTTGCCCGGATTGGTATAGGTGACCGAGTTTCCCTGACGAACGGCGTCAATTCCCACGGCAATGGCATAGAGCACCTTATCCAGGCCATAGACGGAGCCGAGGGTTTCTTCGCTGTCAAGCCCATTCATTACCGAGATAAGAATCGTTTGGCCGCCGACCAGGTTTTTCAAATCATGGACTGCGGCCGGGAGGTGGTGGTTTTTGAGCGCCACGAGGATAAGATCGGCGGGCGGGACGCCCTCATCAGGGTGAACGACCGGAATCGAATAGTGCTGCCCATTGATTACCAGACCTTCTGCTTTCAGGTGATCATACCGTTGATCCCGGGCCACTAATACCGTTGAGAAACCAGAGGCATCGAAAAACTTGGATGCGTAGAATGCACCCATCGCACCGGCTCCAAGGACCGCCACGTTTTTGATCTCCTTCATTGTCCCCTCCAGTCCGAATCTGCGGCCGATTGATTCTTTTTGACCTCTCCGCCGAAACGTTATCATGTCTCTTGTTTTTTTACAAATGGTAAAAATCTTTGACACCTTTTCCCAAAGCAGCTTTAATAGCCACCGGTTCAAAATTCTTTTATCTTTGAATTTATTATCAATTTTTATACCCCGTTCTTTTTAAATTTTTTTTATGGCTGGCATGAATCTTGATGCTTAGCTTTAACAAATAATTTCCGGGGCGGATGGTCGCCCCATAAGATATAGGTTGAAGGGGTCTCCCCTTTGGTGAACCCCTCCAGACAAACAACTCATAGACCCCGGAAGGAAAAAAGATGGAAACCCTGACCGCTATCCTTATCCTTCTACCTTTTGGTTCCGCCTTCCTTTGTTACCTGGTGCCGATTCCGACCCTGCGGAATATTTTTATTCTGGTTTCCGGCGGTCTGCTGATGGTCTCGGCCTTCCTGCTTATCCCTTATTGCCCTTTCACCTTTACACCGGACACCCTTCTCGGGTTTAACCTCCACGCCCTGCTTAAGGTGGGGGATTTTCTGTTACCCTTGATCTTTCTTTATTTCGGGTTCAAACATAAAAGCTTCCTCGTAAAAATATTTTCCCTTTTACAACTGATCCTGATTTTCCTGATCGATTTTTTCCTTCTCCCGAAGGAACCGACCGGTCCGGTTTTTTACGCCGACAACTTATCTCTTCTAATGATCCTGATCATCTCCGTAATCGGCTCTCTGATCACCTTTCAGGCCATTCCCTATATGAAAAACCACGAAGAACATCTTCTTCAGGGACCATCCAGACAGCCTGGATTCTTTTTCGTTATGCTTTTGTTTTTAGGGGCCATGAACGGCCTGGTTCTGTCCAATGACCTGCTGGTCCTGTACTTCTTTTTTGAGGTCACCACCCTCTGTTCTTTTCTTTTGATCCGCCACGACCGGACCGAGGTGGCCGTTCACAACGCCGTCCGGGCCCTCTGGATGAACAGCCTGGGAGGGGTAGCCCTGGCCCTGGCCCTGGCTCTCATCCTGAATGAATTCCATTCCACGGATATGCAGCGCATCATACTGCTGCCCCCGGCCGTCGGCTACTATCTGGTGGCCCTGGCCCTCATCGCAGTAGCCGCTTTTGTCAAGTCGGCCCAATTCCCCTTTCAAAGCTGGCTCCTGGGGGCCATGGTGGCCCCGACACCGGTCTCGGCCCTGCTCCACTCCAGCACCATGGTCAAAATCGGAGTCTATCTGATCCTCCGATTTACCCCGGCCCTGCAAAATACCTTTTTGGGTCAGTGTGTGGCCCTTTTGGGCTGCTTCAGCTTTCTTTCGGCCGCAGCCCTGGCCGTGGGGCAAAGCAACGGCAAAAAGGTCCTGGCCTACTCCACGATCAGTAATCTCGGTCTCATCTTTGCCTGCGCCGGGATCAATACGCCGGAAGCCTTTACCGCCGGGGTATTGTTGATCCTCTTCCACGCCCTGATCAAGGCCCAGTTGTTTTTATGCGTCGGGACGATTGAACAACATATCGCCAGCCGGGATATAGAAGACATGCGCGGTCTCTACGCCAAAATGCCTCTGACCGCCCTGATCACGGTTTTCGGCGTGATCATGATGCTCATGCCTCCCTTCGGCCTGCTGCTTTCCAAATGGATGACTATTGAGGCCGCCGCCAAAAACATCTACCTGATCATCCTGCTGGCCACCGGCAGCGCCCTGACCGTTATGTATTGGGCCCGCTGGGCCGGCACTTTGATGAGCGACCCCTTTGCCGGGAGATTCAAACCGGAGCGCCAGCCCCTTCTGACCTGGACGGCCCTTGGGTCTTTGGCCATCGGAGCCGGGGGTTTAAGCCTGGCCGTCCCCTGGATCTATCAGTGGCTTTTCTTGGCCGATATGATCCGCGGCTATTCCCCCCCCTACCAAACCTATAATGGAATCCTGGAGAACGGTTATGGGATCTTTCCGGTCTTTCCCCTGTCCCTGATAGCCATTTTGGGCTTTCTGGTCTCTATTTGGTTTCTCAAAGGAACGGCCAAAGCCCGGATCGCCCCTTCCTATCTGGGGGGGCTGGAGACCGGCGAATCTGGGGTTTTTCGAGGTCCCATGAATCAACTCATACCGGCCGAGGCCAGGAATTATTACCTTTCCCATATCTTCAGTGAAACACGGCTCACCGGCTGGATCAACCTGGGGGCCGGCATCTTGCTCACCCTTCTCTTGGGAGGGGCCTTATGATCTACAAAACCGCCTTACTGATTGGCGCCCTGATAACCGCACCCTTTCTGGGGGGCTTGTTGATGGGGCTGGACCGGATCCTGACGGCCCGGTTACAATCGCGCATCGGCCCGCCTTTGCTCCAACCCTTCTATGATTTGATCAAGCTTCTCAGGAAGGAAAAGATGGTAGTCAATGTCTGGCAGGCCTTTTGTGTCAACTGTTATGTGGCTGCCGCCTCCATCTCTGTTGGCCTTTTTATCCTGGGGTCCGACCTGTTGTTGATTTTGTTTATCCAGGCCGTTGGGGCCATCTTTCTGGTGGTGGGGGCACTGACCTCGACTTCGCCCTACAGCCAGGTGGGGGCCCACCGGGAATTGCTCCAGATCCTTTCTTATGAACCGCTCCTGATCCTGGCCATTATCGGAATTTATCTGGAGACCGGGAGTTTTAAAATCGAAGCCGTCCTGGATTGGGAACAACCCCTGCTGATGCGGCTCCCTTTTTTATTCCTGGTTACCGGGTATGCTCTGCTGGTAAAGCTCCGAAAATCCCCGGTTGATCTTTCCACCTCGCATCACGCCCACCAGGAACTGGTTAAGGGATTGACGACCGATTATTCCGGCCCTTATCTGGCCTTGATCGAACTCGGCCATTGGTATGAGGTGGTACTTTTTCTGGGTTTTTGCAGCCTTTTTTGGGCCACCAGTTGGATCGGCATGCTGATCGTGGCGTTGGGCCTGTTTTTGGCGGAAATTCTGGTGGATAATACCACGGCCCGGTTGACCTGGCGCTGGATGCTCGGTTCTACCTGGGGCCTTGGTCTGACCCTGTCTTTAATCAACCTGATCTGGTTGTTTCTTCGTCGGTAGGTACCTTATGGGTATTTTTAAAAATATAACTGAAATTTCACGGATGAAATCGCCCTGGCTGCTCCATTTTGACTGCGGGAGTTGCAATGGTTGTGATATCGAAGTCCTGGCCTGTTTGACCCCGGTTTATGATGTCGAACGATTCGGCATTATCCATGTGGGCAACCCCAAGCATGCCGACCTCCTGCTGGTCACCGGGACGGTTAACCACCGCAACAAAAAAGTCCTGGTCAATCTCCACCAACAGATGCCCGAGCCCAAAATCGTAGTCGCCATCGGCGCCTGCGGTTTATCGGGGGGTATCTTCCGGGAGGCCTATAACGTGGTGGGCGGCGTGGATCAGGTCATACCGGTTCATGTTTATGTGCCGGGATGCCCTCCCAAACCGGAGGCTATCATCGATGGGGTGGTGCTGGCTTTGAAGGAGTTTGAAGCGAAAAATGAAAAATACGGGCAAGGGGCACGAGGCAAGAGGCGAGAGGCAAACAAGGAGCAGGAAAAAAGCTAACCTTTATCCCTTTGCCTATAGCCTTCTTAACACTACAGCGACACTTTTTCCGTCATTCCCGAATGTCTTTATCGGGAATCCAGGTTTTTCAGGAAAATGAGAAATCAAAATCCCTGGATTCCGCTCCCCGATTAAAAACGTCGGGGACAAGCTTAAACCATGCCTGAATGACGGATAAGGGGGCGCATCAGCCAAAAAATCCGCTGTAGTATTAATTCAATTTTTATAATTCGTGGAGCCGGCTACAAACCGGCAGACTGATATAGAATATGACAAAGGATTTCCAATGCAAGATCCAATTGTATCGATTACTCCCGAGCAGGTAGTCGGGGAAACGGCCAGGATCAAGGCCGAAGGCTATCGCTTTGTGACATTGTCCTGTGTAGAAAATGATGAGGCCATGGTGGACATCCTGTATCATTTTGATCGGAACTATCAGATGACCCACCTGCGATTGACCGTACCGCGGGATCAACCCATCCCCAGCATAACCCCGGTCTATCTGGCGGCCTTCCTGGTGGAAAACGAAATCCAGGACCTTTTTGGACTGCGCTTTGAAGGCCTGCCCATTGACTACCATCGGACCTTCTATCTTGAAGAGGAGGTCAGGGAAGCCCCTTTATGCACCTATGCAGTGGGGGAAATAAAAAAGTGAAAAAGGACCGGTTCAAGGCGCAAGGCTCAAGGCTCAAGGAAAAATATTTACACCTTACCCCTCACACCTCACGCCCTGCACCTTGCACCCTGCACCCTGCGCCTTGCGCCTTGAGCCTTGCGCCTTTATTTTATCAGGATTGACCATGCCTAAAACCATTATACCTTTCGGCCCCCAGCATCCGGTTCTGCCCGAACCGGTCCATCTGAAGCTTACCGTTGAAGACGAGGTGATCCGGGAGGTCGTTCCTGCCTTCGGGTTTGTCCACCGGGGATTGGAAAAGTTGGTAGCCATCCGGGATATGCATCAGATGGTCCAGGTGGTGGAGCGGGTCTGCGGGATCTGCTCTATGATCCATGCCATGTGCTTTTGCCAGGGCATTGAAGAGATGCTCGGCCTGGAAGTGCCCCGCCGGGCCAGATTCCTGCGGGTCATCTGGTCGGAACTCCACCGGATACACAGCCATCTCCTCTGGCTGGGCCTCTTTGCCGATAGTTTTGGTTTTGAAAGCCTTTTCATGCAACTATGGAAGATCCGGGAAAAAATCCTGGATATCCATGAGGCAACGGCCGGAAACAGGATTATCATCTCGGTCAATGTTATCGGCGGAGTCAGAAGGGATCTGGAGCCCGAGCAGATGCAATGGATCAAATCCGGCCTTACCGAAGTGGAAAGGGAACTTAAGGCCCTGGAAAATACCCTGCTCAATGACTACACGGTAAAAAAACGCACCGTGGGAAAAGGAATCGTCAACCAAAACCAGGCCTATGAACTGGGACTGGTCGGTCCCACGGCCCGGGCCAGCGGTATTGCCCAGGACATGAGGCTCCTCAAATATGCCGCCTTCGATGAACTTGATTTTCAGCCTGTTGTGGAAAGGGATGGGGACGGTTATGCCCGGCTGAAGGTCCGCCTTCGTGAAGTCCATCAATCCATTGATCTCATCCGCCAGGCCATTCCGAAAGTCCCGGAAGGGGAGTTGTCGGTCAAGGTGAAAGAGAAACCGGAAGGGGAAATGGTTACCCGGGTGGAACAGCCCCGGGGAGAATTGGTTTATTACCTGAAGGGGAAAGGGGAAAAATTCCTGGACCGTCTCCGGATCAGGACCCCCACCTTTGCCAACCTTCCGGCCCTGGTCGTTATGCTCCCGGGAATGCACCTTTCAGATGTCCCGATGATTGTCTTGTCGATCGATCCTTGTGTCAGTTGTACGGAGAGATGAAAAACCTTGGGAATCCAGAATCCAGGAGTCAGAATTCAGGTTGGAGAACCATGGAATTAAATAAAGAAATTCCTGTATGGTGGAGGACAAAAAGCCATGTTTAGAATGACCCCGAATATCATCGAGAATCTTTTTACCACCAAGTCGACACGGCTCTACCCCATGATGGAACGGAAGCCTTTTGAAAGGGTCCGGGGAGAAATCTTCAATGTAGCGGAAGAATGTACCTTCTGCACCATCTGCGCCGTGAAATGCCCTTCCCAATGTATCAAGGTCGATCGGAAAAAGGCCACCTGGGTTTACGACCCTTTTGCTTGTGTCTATTGCGGCGTCTGTGTGGAAAGCTGCCCCTCCAAATCCCTCCGCCAAAAAGAAAAATACCGCCCGGCAAAACTCGTTAGAGAAATAGTCTCCCTCCAGGGAGAGATAAAGAAAAAGGCCCAGGAACCCTCATAGCATCCCCGCTCAGCCACCCCTCTTGAACTCAGGAGTAATGATTTCCGACAATTTTTGCTATATTTTGACATTTTTTGTTTCGCCAGGGACGGCATGAGAATGCCAAAACGTTTCCCCTTGTAAGGGGTCGGAATCATGGAATAAAAATTTAAATTAATCGGGGTTGGGCTGGCACTTATCTTGCAATTTTCCATGGTTAATTTAATCCGTCCATCTGGTCGGCTTTGAGATAAGACCGGTCGCCCTCTGTTCCTGCACTGGTTCTCCGGCAACGATCAGCGATCTTACTCTGTACCTTTGGAGGAACATGGAAAAATTTTGCATCGTCAAAAGAAGAAAGCAAGGCCTTCGGGTTCCTTTTCCCTCCCCCTTGCCTATCCCGGAGGAAGAGCCCGTTTCCCGAAATAATAAGTTCAGTCCCTCCCAGGAAATTAATTCAAAAAAAGAGCCGGTCCTTTCCTTGCATTTAACTCCCTGGCAAAGCCGGATTATCCGATCAGGAGGAATCCTCCCCTTCCTGGGATCGGAAACACCCAAAACTTTGAACTTAAACTTGCACCAAGAGAAGGATGGTTCTGTTGTGTTTAATTTCCATCTCGACCCGGACCATAACCTGATGATGCTCAAACCGCTTCAAGTCTGCCGGATGATGCAGATCAGCCAAAGCCTGTTAACCCGACTGGTTCAAAAGGACAAGATCAAAAGCTATAAAATCGGTCGCCTCAGGCGTTTTTGTCTTAAGGATATCATTGAAGCCTTGAGTCAAGGCCCGGCATGAAAAATCGATTTTCTTATAAACCTCGAAGTTACCCAACCCGGACCAGCCGGAACCAAGATTTTGGATATACAAAACATGTTAATAAAACCTCAATTGGTCCGGGTCCAAGGCGTGTTCTTTAAGAAATTCTATCCATTTTGCGTAGAATTATATTCTTTAGTTACTAAGGAATTGAAACGGAGGAAATCGTATGTATTTTGAATATTGGCATCTTCAAAAACCGCCTTTTGACAATGTCCCCGATCCCTCCATGTATGCCGAGTGCCATACCTCTATGGAAAATGCCATTGCTGAGACTTTATTTGCCATCGAGGAGGGGAACGAATGCCTGGCGGTAATTATCGGGGATGTCGGTCTGGGAAAGACCCTGTCCCTGCGCATTATCATCGACAACCTGTCACCGGAAAAGTATCAGATGGCCTTGATCACCAATCCGAGCATTTCTTTTATCCAACTATTAAATGAGATCATCGGCCAATTGACGGAGAGTCCGTGTAATGAAAAGAAAAAAGCGGGCCTGCTGGAGCTTTTTAATAAACTCCTTTTTCAAACCGCCGATGCCGGGAAAAAGATCGTCCTCCTGATCGATGAAGCCAACGCCATTACCCCGGCCAATCTGGAAAGCTTGAGACTCCTGACCAATATGCAGGATGATCGACGGAATCTTTTTACCCTGGTCCTGGCCGGGCAGATCGAACTGGCCCGGCGTTTGGAGGATCCCAAGCGGGCCAATCTCTTTCAACGGATCGGGACCTACAGCCGAATCGAGAAGATCGCCTCCATAGAGCAGCTCCGAACTTATGTGGAAACCCGTCTGAGGTTGGCCGGGGCGACCGGATCGATTTTTACCGAAGACACCTATCCCCTGTTCTGGAAATATTCGGACCAGGGAGTACCTCGCTTGATCAACAAGATCGCCAAACTCAGTTTAAAAGCCGGGGAGACCCACGGGCTGGAACAGATCGACGGTCAGGTGGTTTACCAGGTTGGCCGGCAATTTGAAAAAATAACCCTCACGGCGGCCCCCCGGGGAAAGTCTAAAAAGAAAAATGAAGATGGGTTGAAGATTGACGAAAGAGAAAACATCTCTCTTCCGGTCGGGCTGGAAAAGATCGAGGAAATCGTTTGTCCTGAATCGGGTCAGGGCCTGAAGTCTAATCCGGAGGATGAATCGGCCGGATCAATCCCCGAAGACCTGAAATCAACTGAAATTCCTGACGAATCTTCCGGCCAACTCTATTTGCCGGAAGTCGCTGAAAGCAGCCCACCGGCACCTGAAAGAATTTTTGAGGAAATTCAGGTCGGAAACTTCAAGATACGGCTCCATCTCCCTCCTCAGTTATTCGAGCAGGCCCTTTCCGCCTCCCGGGAAGATCGGTTGAAGATGGCCGGCCAGGCCGCCTTCCTGGCTATTAAAAAATTTTCCCAGTCGACTTCTTCCTCTCCCTCCGATCCAATTTCCACCTGGAGTGAACTGCGTTCCATCATCTTTAAAAGGCTGGAGCCGCCGGAAAGGGAAATGGTCGCCTGATGAATCAACTGGCTCTCAAAAGGACGAATTCTCTGAAAGGCCGGCGCAGCAATCGGGGAGACTATAAGACCCTCTTTAACTCGGGATCGGATTTTCTGCAGCAAGGGAATCATCAGGAGGCCTTGAGTTGCTTCCTGGAAGCGGCCAGACTAAGGCCGGACCACGAGGAAACCTGCCACTCCCTGGGACAAGTCTATGAACAGATGGGAAGATTCGGCACTGCCAAGCAGATGTACAGACTGGTCCTGGAAATTGACCCGGGAAACATCGAGGCTTTGATCCGGACGGCTCATATCCTGGAAAGGGAAGGGGATTATCACCAGGCCGTCAGGGTCTACCAAAAGGCCATAGAAATCAATCCCCAGGCCGTTGCCCCGCGTTTCGGATTGGCCCAACTCTATCAACAGTACGATATGTTTGATGAGGCCAAAGAAGCCTACGAAACCCTCTTAGAAAAAGAACCCTCCCACCCGGTAGCCCGGTTCAACCTGGGCCGGCTCCTCTTTCAACTGGGGGAATATCCCGAGGCCGCTGGGTTGTGGTAAAAGGTAAAATTCCAGACCCTCGGGCTTCTTTAAGTGAGGCCTATTCGGCGATCCACTAATGGCTCCTACGGGGCCAGTAACAAATACAAAATCGAAAAAATTGCTGCTGTGGTCTTTTCTTTTGGTGTTGATTCAAATGTAATATTAAAAGAATAGTGTTTTGATTGAGATGACTGCAAAATCAATGGAGTTACTCCAACATTGTCTGCGGTGAAATCCTGTTTTTTTGTTGTATCGAAAAATCCTCCAAATATCATTGGAACTCCCGGATTATTTGATGAAATGATAACCTTTAAACTTGGTTTTTGTATTGGATTTATTCCAAATGAATATCCCATTCTTTTGAGATCAACATGATTAAATTCCCCCACTACATCTATGGATAAACTGTCTGTTGTTTCAGAAGGGAAAAAACCAGGAGTTTGAAGAGGATCCCAAACAACATATCTTTTGTCTTTGTAGATGATGTCAACTCGTTTCATATCTCCAGTATTTCCGTATCCATCTCCCAACAGAGGAACATTTTCAAGCCTATTAGAAGCAATCTTAAATAAGTTCAAATCTCCTTTTCCAGCCAAGAGTCCGACTAAAGAAATTGTAAAACTCCCTGCACCACTAATCTTTTGCTCAGAGGGACTAAAAGAAAAACTGATTATACTGTTCCAGTTTCCATATCCCGATGGATTTGCGGATGATGAAACTTTTCCAGATGCGGTCACATTGATTCCTGAAGAATCAGCATTGACATTTGATACTGTTGTATCTTTTAAGACTGCTCCTGGAAGAAATGGCTGAAAATACCAGGAAGAGCCCCAAGCATCTGGCTCATCTACGGATGGATGAGGTCTAAAGTCATATATCCCTCCTTCATATATCAAAGACATGAAGTGTTTTCCTTTATGGTAAAAACGGTATTGCGCTGGATTAATTGCTTGTGTTATTGAATATGAAGCTGCTTGTGGAGATATTTTCCCTGTGCTTTCACTGAATTTAATATCTTCTTTTGACTGTTGGCTGAGAATTATTGATGGAATAATTGACAAACCAAGTATTAAACCTGAGATTAACAAGTTTCTTTTTGTTTTTCTTCCAATATGAGACAGTAAACCAACTATTTCTTCTGACATAAGGGGTGTGCGAATCTTCTTTTCTTTATAAAGATATTTTTTGATTAGAACTTGCCTTGTGATGGGAAGAGTATAAAACAAGAAAAAGACAGGTTCAAGAAAATAAATTGGGCCAAAGGCATGGCCGCCCGCAAATTATGATCAAGGCAAACGATCGCTTGGTCCTTAGGGGATTCTTCCCCCATATTAAGGCGGCGGATAGTTGAAAGGCATCTGCCGTTCTCAGGGGATGGACTCTTATTAGTCTCTCCATCCTTTGTTGTAGACGTTCACCAGGTTGTATCTCAGACCACTCGGCAGACAAGAACTGATCGAGGATCACAGGGGCGACACCTATAAAGAGATTTTGATATGACGACCGATCACGAAAAAAGCAGTGGTAATGTTTTTGCCGATCTGGGGTTCCCCCATTCGGAGCAGGAGCTTGTTATGGCCAAGCTGACGGTTCAGATTTACCGGCTCCTGAAAGACCGGGGGCTAACCCAGGCCGAAGCCGCCAAACTTCTCGGCACCACACAGGCGCAAGTATCGGCGCTTATGCGCTGCCGCCCCGTGTCGATATCTGTTGGCCGTTTGATTGAATTTTTAACAATACTCGGTCAGGATATAGAAGTCACCGTTAAACCGTCCTCCCGACGAAGCAAGGGACAGCCGGGACATATATCCGTCACGGTTCAGCCCGCTTGTTAAAAGTCACCGGAACCTTCTGACAGTCCCCTCTTTGAGTAGCACCCGGTCCGCATAAAAAGGAATGGTCATGGAAGAACTTACGCTCGTTTCATCTTACCGGCGACCTTTGCGTCCGCTGGTTGAGGCGGCCCTTCAAAACGAATTGCGCTTGCTCTAAGTCAATATCAAACGCACCGAACAGAATTTGAGCAACTTTGAGACTCGATTCGGCCTTCCGACCACCGAATTCATTCAACGTTTTGAAAACGACGAATTACCGGAAACTCTGGACTATGTTGAATGGACTGGGGAATACCACTTACTAATGAGACTGCATGAAAAAGCGGAGGCCCTCCGGGAGATTCGCTTTGCGAATTGAAAACTCAGCACCTATCCTCATCACAAACATGCGGGCAGTCCAATGCACGGGTTGGTTGGGCTCTAATACTGCAATTAAGTAGTCTTCCCGACATGTACCTAAAATTTTCTTTAATGTAAAAAAAATAGTGATTTAGTTACAGTTTGGACAAAATTCTAACCGTTTAATGCCACAAATAGGACAAATACACTCTTTCTGGTTAACTTTCCACGCTAACTATACAAAATTTCGGCAAATGATGCCGTTTCCTTTTCTAATACTAAAAAATATTTTGATTTTTCCATTGATTATTGTTTGAACTCTTCCGTTTTTTCAAAATGAAGGCAAGAAGATTACAGGAAGAAGCCTTCAATCTTCGTCGAAAATGGATGGTCAGAGAAGGATCTCGGCCATCCCCCGGTTCAAGAAGCCCCGTCTCGCTCAACCCGGTACGGCTTCGGACGTTTGTCTTTAAGCTCGACTACCTTATGCATCGTCAATAAATAAAGGTATCAAGTGACTCTTGTTGATTGGGGTCGGATAGTGTAATTCCAATCACCGTGAAACTTGTGCCGTTCCAGGTTAACACGCTTCATTTCTTCGTCGCTTACCTTTCGGCCCACCGGATATTTCCGGCGATCCAAACGACATGTAACTTTCAAGCCTTTGGCGGTCGTCGTTCGTGCGATCAGGTTGACGATGGTCTCATAATCCATTAGGGATTCCCCGCGCCAGTTCGAGGAGATGAATGAGAACAAGCGGTGTTCAACTTTGTTCCATTTGCTCGTACCCGGAGGAAAGTGACAAACCAAAATGGAAAGACCCGTTTCGTCCGCCAGCTTCTGTAGGGATAATTTCCAAATTCGCAGTCGCGATCCGTTGCTGCCACCTCCATCTGCCGTGATGAGTAGTTCGTACGCAGTTGGATACAACTTCTGGCCTTCATGCCGCCACCATCCCCGAATCGATGCCACGGCAAAGGCTCCCGTATCATGGTCGGTCCCGACATTCACAAACCCCGTATTGCGCCCGATGTCATACACACCATAAGGATAGGCGCGAGGCACTGACGGATCGGGGAAATCATGCCCGTTTACCTTGAGGGGATCTTTGGCAGGAAGCCATTGTCGCCCCTGATTCTTATATTGTCCGAGCAATTCTTTCTTCTTGGTGTCAACGGACACGACCGGCGTTCCTGTGGCCAGCGCACGTTTCGTCTGTGCATTGATGTGGCGGAATTGTGCGTCCCGGTCGGGATGATCGTCACCTTCTTCCGTCTTGCGGTTGCCTTGCAGGCTGTAGTCCTGGTCATGAAGCAACTGCGCTACTTTTTCGTGACTGACCGGATGGTTCTGTCGCGTCAGTTGTGTGGCCAAGGTCCTGGTGCTCTTGCATATCCAGCGCAGAGGGGATTCCGGATCTCCACGCGTTTCGGGTTCGATCAGGCGATCCAAGGCATCCAATAGACGGGGATCATGAACGGTGATCTCCTTTCGACCCGCCCCCGACCGGCGAACACGTCCCGGGGAGAGTACAGCTTTCATCGCGATCTCCTCAATCCCCTTGGCGATGGCTTTGCGTGATAAACCGCAGGCGCGACTAACTTGCGATACGCCGCCATAGCCGATGGCTCGCGCTTCCGTGGCAGCCATCAGACGCCGACTCCGCTCATTTAATAGCGGCCAGACATCTGCAAATTTTTCTTGGAGCGTAATAGCACCTCTCATAATACGCAATCATAACATTTCTCGATGATAGATGCTACCTTTATTTATTGACACCTCCTTATGCTGGCTGTAAATTCCCGTAGGGTGGGTGGAACGAAGTACAACTCACCAATGTCCTGCCATTTAATCCAAATTGGTGAGTTCCGTTTCACTCCACTCACCCTACATCCTTTTGTCTATATCTGCAAAGGAGTTCTTCAGCAGCACTGTCCAGTTTCTTGTCTAACGTCCAGAGAGAGGCTCCAGTCAAGAGAGCGGTGGCAAGAAGATGGACATCTACGTAGCCCAAGCCTTTCCCCATGATACTGTGGGCTTCGATAAAAGCAAGGACCTCTTCGTGCTCTACCAGAAAAGCCATTGGTAGAGCCTCCAGAAGCGAGATGATGCCCGCTCTGTTCTTGAGGTTTCCGCAAGCGAGTTCGCCTATGATAAACGGATGGCACGCGACCTCTCCCTTGTTAAGTAGTTTCACCAAACCTTCATGGGTTTCCCGAAAATGGGATACCCAGATTGATGTATCAACGAGAACCACTTAGATGCTCCGCCTCCTCGGTACGTGCTTCAACTGTTTCTCGGTACCTCCCAGCTTCGCCAGTCTCTTTCCGCTTTCTCTTGCTATGAGCGCCTCTAGCCCGAGCTTTACCAATGTGGTCTTTTCCTTTATACCCGTCATTCTTGATGCTCGATCAATCAGGCTGTCTTCGATATTGAGTGTTGTTCTCATAGTATTTAACCTCACTGTCTGATATGCATAAATATGCCAGTTTGATGCATACATGTCAAGCGGTAGTTGAGATAACATAAAGGAATGATCCCGGCCGTCCCCTGGCTCAAGGGCTGTGGTTCGCTAAAATCGTTATGAAACACTTTCTTTAAAAAACAAACCGCCTGATTATATATATTCCGGGTGATTCGCTTTCTCTGGGACCGGCCACATTAAGGATTTTGATGTGGTTGGCCCTTCCCCACTCCAGTACAGAATGGTCTTCTTCGCCGGAAGACAGATCGATAAGCAGGTAAGGTTTTTTGTGGGCACTGGTCAGTTTGATGGTCAGGGCCGTACCGCCTTTGGGTTTTCCCCGGGTCAGGATGAACATAACGCACCTACGGTGCGGACTTTAGAGATCCTTGACATAACATAGATCACCACCACAAGGGCACTGAAGTTCTGGCATTCGGTGTTTAGACCTTGGGGAAGGTGGGAAGGAA
>JACRBX010000170.1 GCA_016219225.1 Deltaproteobacteria bacterium | reverse complement strand
CGAACTTTACCCGCTTGCCTCTCGCTTGTATTTTTTTAATTCCGAAATCCGCAATCCGCAATCCGCAATCCGAAATTCTTTTTACAGGATGTATCGGCTCAGATCTTCATTCTCTTCAATAGCCGACAATTTACTCCGGACATATTCGGCAGAAATAGTACAGTTTTTTTCAGACTGGTCCGGGGCCTCGAAGGACAGATCATCCAGTAGTCTTTCCATAATGGTATGGAGCCGGCGGGCCCCGATATTTTCCGTCCGTTGATTCACATTATAGGCAATACGGGCGATTTCAGCCACGGCTTCCGGTAAAAAAATCAAGTCGATGCCTTCGGTTTTCATTAATTCGCAATATTGGGTGATCAAAGCCGACTGGGGCTCGGTCAAAATCCGGATAAAGTCCTCCTGACTCAGGGAATTCAGTTCCACCCGGATAGGAAACCGCCCCTGCAATTCCGGAACCAAATCCGAAGGCTTGGAATTATGAAAGGCCCCGGAAGCAATAAACAGGATGTGATCGGTTCGAACCATCCCATACTTGGTGGTCACCGTGGAGCCTTCAACAATAGGCAACAAGTCCCGTTGAACCCCTTCCCGGGAGACATCCGGACCATGACTGGACCCCCGGCCGGCGATTTTATCGATCTCGTCCAGGAAGATGATCCCGGTTTGTTCCACCTTACGGATAGCCTCTTCGGTCACCTTGTCCATATCGATCAGACGGGAAGACTCCTCCTGCACTAAAATCTCAAAGGCCTCAGGGACCTTGACTTTGCGCCGTTTGGTTTTTTTGGGGAAAAGATTACCGAACATATCCTTCAGGTTGAGGTCCATCTCCTCCATCCCCACATTGGAAAAAATTTCGACCATAGGGACCACCCGCTGGGATATTTCCATATCCACAAACCGTTCTTCCAATTTCCCTTCCCGAAAGAGGGACCGCAATTTTTCCCGGGTGGATAAGGGCTCCAAGCCGGGTTTTCGGACCACTTCCAGGATCTTTTCGGGTCCGGCCGCTTCTTCCGCCTTGGGGGTCTCGGACTTGGGAGGAAGCAACAGGTCCAACAAACGTTCTTCGGCGATCTCCCGGGCCTTGGACAGGACATGCTGCTTTTCTTCCCCCTTGATCATATTAATGGCTAATTCAGTCAAATCCCGGATCATCGATTCAACGTCCCGCCCGACATAACCCACTTCCGTAAATTTGGTAACTTCCACTTTCAAAAATGGGGATTGGGCCAATCGGGCCAGTCGCCTGGATATCTCGGTTTTCCCCACGCCGGTGGGGCCGATCATGATAATATTTTTAGGGGCAATCTCTTCTCGGATCGCCTCGGGCACCTGCTGCCGGCGCCAGCGATTCCGCAGGGCGATCGCCACCGTCCGTTTAGCCGCATTCTGACCGACAATATATTTATCCAATTCAGAGACAATCTCTCTGGGTGTTAAGTAATTATTGACCAATCTACAATTCCTCCAAAACAATCTGATCGTTGGTATAGATACACAGGGAAGCGGCAATCTTCATGGCCTCCCGTGCAATTTCCGTTGCGGAAAGAGTTGAAAAGCCCAACAAGGCCCTGGCCGCCGACAAGGCCAGAGGACCTCCGGAACCAATAGCCGCCACATCATCGTCCGGCTCCATAACATCACCGGTGCCGGAAAGAATCAAGATATGCTCCTTATCAGCCGCTAACAATAAGGCTTCCAGTCGACGCAAGATTTTATCCGTGCGCCAGTCTTTGGCCATTTCGACCGCCGCCCTGGTCAAATTCCCGTTAAATTGTTCCAGTTTGCTCTCCAATTTTTCAAACAAGGTCAGGGCATCGGCGGTGGCCCCTGCAAATCCGGTCAAAATTTGATCGTGATACAGTCGTCGAATCTTCCTGGCCCGGTGTTTCATCACGGTTTGTCCCATCGTGACCTGGCCGTCACCGGCGATGACGCATTTCCCCTGATGACGCAGGGCCAAAATGGTTGTTCCTTCAAACATCCTACCCCCTTGGATGAGCCTTTCGATAGACCTCGAGTAAATGGCTCATACTGACATGCGTATATTTTTGTGTCGTGGAAAGGGAGGTATGTCCCAACAGCTCCTGGACCACCCGCAGGTCGGCCCCGGCATTCAACAGATGCGTGGCAAAGCTGTGCCGCAGGGCATGAGGACTGATGGTCGGGGACAAATTTTCCCCCACCACCCTTCTTTTCAGCCTGCGGGCAATGGTTCGATCACTGACCCTCTCCCCGAACCGATTCAAAAATACGGCCTGCTGATTTTTTATTTTAATTTCCGATCGTTTTTGGGCTCCTGTCAGGGCCTGTTGGTATTTATTTAAAGACCCCATGGCTTTCCGTCCCACCGGGACGATCCTTTCCTTCCCCCCCTTGCCGAGGACCCGGACCAACCCCAAAGAAAAGTCCAGCGAACTCCAATCCAGATGGGTTAATTCACTGAGACGCAACCCCGAGGCATAAAAAAGCTCCAGAAAGGCCTGGTCCCGGAGTTCCAACAGGACATCGGAGACCGGTTCCGACAACAGGGTTTCAACCTCTTTTTCCGAAAGGAAAGGGGGGATTGTTTTTTCAACCTTGGGAGTCCGGACCTGGGCTATCGGGTTTTCCAGAATCCATCCCTTTTTCTGGGCATAACCGAAACAGGACCGCAGGGCGGCCATCTTTCGGGCCACCGTGCTTTTCTTATTTTTTTTGTGCAATCGGGCCAAAAACCCCCTTATCAAAGGCAGATCCAATTGCCCGATGGCTTCCACCCTTTGAAGGGTGAGATAATCCAAAAATTCCCCCAAATCCTGACGATATCCTCTTAAGGAATGGGTCGACAATCTTTGCTCGGTCTCTTGTTGATACAGAAATTCTTCAATGATTTGGCGGATTCGGTCCATAACCCATTTTATTAAAAGATTAAATTAAACATCTAAAATTCACTCAACCCTTTTAAAGAAAAGGAAAAGAGGATTCTTTTATCATCCGGTGTATCGGTGTAATTGAGTTTTATCCCCCAACATTGATGGGTATAAGTCACTCCAAAGGTCGTTTCAAAATTTTTATTCTGATCCAGGGAATATCTGGTAAGAAAATTGGCCGACCAGATAGAACTGATTTTCCAGAACAGGTCGGAATTGATCTGCCTGATCTGATCCCCATTGGCGGCCAAATATTCTACATAAGCCCGATTGCCTTTTTTATCCATCACGGTCAAGTTGTGCGTTTGGGTATCCAACTGTCCGGTATTGGGGGACCACCCGGCACTGGATCGTAAAGAGAGATAGGGGCCGGGAATTACCTCCAGTTCACCAATGACGTTGGAAAAGGGATGCGTAGTGGTAGTAGTAGTCGTCGTCGTGGTGGTCCCAGTAGTCGTAGTAGTCGTGGTAGTCGCGGTCCCTCCTCGGGCCACATTAATATCATAGGTCTGGTATAATTTAAACAGGAGAAAATCCCGATAGCCGAAAAGGTCCTCCCCTTGTCCCCCTTTTCCCAAAAACGATTTCCCGGTCAGGGTATTGGTCAATAAGTAGGTCACGGTATTAAGCTTGGTAATAGCCGGGACAAAAGTGGGCAAGGAATCCTGCTTAATTTCAGGGACATAATTATAGATCAGTTGAGGCCGGATATTATGTTTAATCTTTTGAACTTCCCCTCCCGAAAGGGAAAAAATCCTTTGAAAGTCGGTAGACATATCCATTTTGAAGTTGGGTACGGAACGGGTCCCGAAAGAATCGACGGCACTACTTTGCCTATTGTCAGCCTGAACCAGGGTCTCGGTCAATCCAATGGAGGTTTCCATATTAAGATAGTTCCGGAACTTGACCGGATAGTAGAGGGTCGGGGTGAGTTCCATCACCTGTCCCCGATCCAGATTGGTACGCCAGTAATTATTATAGGTAGAACCCCATTGAAAAAACAATCCCTTCCAGAATTCCTGTTTAATACCGTCAAAACGGGCATAGGGGAGTTGATTTAAGGTGGTATTGGTTTCGGGCAATTCCTGGTAATAGGTAAACCCGCCGGTAAAATTATAAGTGCCCAGGTTTTTGGTGATTACCGCGGCATTCCGCCTGATGAGCTGGGTTTCATCGTCCAGATCCCGATAAAACTCACTCAAAAAAGTCCGCCGGTTACGATCCAGACCGTTGGGTGTGCCCCGGAATTCTTTCAAATAATCCCGGTCGCTGACCCAGTCCAGATCCATTTTCAAATCCATGTTGGCCGGCAGGCCCTGGTTGATCTTGGAACGAAACCAGTACCGATCCGAATAGGGTTTGCTGATGTTTCCCTTATTAAATTCTTCCTGGCTCAATCCATCCTTAAAAAGATAATCCACAATCAGGGTGCCTTTGGATTGGGGAGAAAGGACATACCGATATTCAGCCCCTTGCATGAAACCCCGGCGACTCATCATATACTCGTAAAAGGTGGCGTCGGTATTTCCGGAAATGGCCCAATAAAAAGGGAGATTCAAGGTCAACCCGTCGCGGCTGGAATATCCCGGCTCGGGGATCAAAAAGCCGCTCTGCCGGGTGGTCTTGGCCGGGAAAAGGGCATAAGGAGCGTATAGAACGGGCATTTTCTTTATCCGGAAGGTGGGGTGCCAGGCCTGTCCATAACCGTCGATGGTGACCAGCAATTCCTTGGACCTGATCTCCCAGGGGACGTTTTCCCCGTCACAGGAGGTCAACGTCCCGTTCATGATCTTATAGCTTTGTTCCCCTGTTTTCCAGATCCGCTCCCCGGTAATGTGAAAATTATTCTTTTTCAGGAAAAGCCGGCCGTGTGTGACCTCACCGGTCTGATTTTTCAAATCAACCGTCAATGCATCTCCGCGTAGTTCATCACCGGCTGAAATAAATTCCACATGCCCTCGAGCCTGGGCAATCATGGTTTTGTGGTTGACCTGGGCGTAATCACACTTTAAGACCCTGGGGCCTTTTTTGATGACCACTTCCCCAACGGCCGTATAGATGTCGGTATCTTTATCATAACTCAGTTCCCGGGCCTCGATGTCCCAGGGTTCTTTGGCTGTTCCTGAACCAAAGGAAAGGGGGCCGTCGGCCCCTTGGGAAGAAAGGGAAAGTCCCAAAATAATGAATAAAAAAATAAGGATCCCAATGGTCCGGTACCGGTTGGGCATAGTCCGCTCCCTGTCATCGAAAAAATAAAAACTTGCCGACTTTTTAACACATCTTTTTTTCTATTACAACTGATAACCACCTGATAAATAATAATTGTACTCCAACATATTTCTTGGCTATTAAAAGGCCCTATGGTATGTTCCCTGCCAGGGCGCGTTACTTTCTCCTATACCATTAACCCTTTTGCAACCCATTGACTTTGGTCAATAGGTCAGCATCTTGCCTGACATTATAACGCCAACAGGGGCACCGCAAGCATGAAATCAAATAATCTCTCCGTGCCGGCCTTATCCTGCAGGGGGAGAAAAGCCTTCTTGAGAAAACAGGTTATCCCTTTGCTGCTGATCCTTTTCCTGCCGGCCCTGGCCTGGTCCAACCCGGCTGAAATCCCCGACGCGGGAGAATCGCAGTTCGCCTTTGCCCGGCATCTCTTTCAACATCAGGATTATTTTCGAGCCATAACCGAATTCAAAAGATATCTCTTTCTCAATCCTTCAGGATCAAAGGCCGATGAGACCGATTACCTTTTGGGAGAAGCCCTGTTTCAAACCAAATCCTTTAAAGAGGCTCTCCTCCATTGGGAAGGAGTCCTGAAAAAAAGCCCCGCTACCCCTTATAAAGAAGAAATCCAATTCAAAGTCGGAAGGATCCTCTGGAAATTGGACCGGGAGGATGAGGCCTTGGACCTTTGGGAAAAAATCCTCCAGGAGGGTGCCTCATCTTTCAAAATCCAGGCGGCTCGATCCGTTCTTTGGGGTCTTATTACCCAAAAACGCTCTGATCAGGCTCGATTAAAATTAAAAACCTTCCCTTTAACGGATTCGGAAAAAGAGAGCCACGAAGTCTTTTTCCGGAAAGCCAAACAACTCCCTTATAAATCTCCATTAATCGCCGGGACCCTGGCAGCCTTTCTTCCGGGGGCCGGACACTGGTATTTAGATCGTCGGCAGGACGCTTTGATCGCCTTTAGCATAAACGGTCTCTTTACCTGGGCGGCCATCTCCTCTTTTCAACAGGGCAACAGCGGTCTAGGGGCCCTCTTGGGTTTTATCGAACTGGCCTGGTATTCGGGAAACATTTATAGTGCCGTAAACAGCGCCCATAAAATCAATAAAAAACTGGAAACCGATTTTATGGAAGGTTATGGGATCCGATTCGGCATCTTTTCCTCCATCCCCTCTGCATCCGGGTTATTTATGACACTCAGGCGAACTTTTTAGAGTAAAAATAAAGTCACTCATACCGTCACCCCGGTGAAACCCGGGGTCCAGACACTGTCCCGGTGGAAACCGGAAACCAGACCATTAAACCTGGATTCCGGCTTTCGCCGGAATGACGTAATGCGAGCCTTGGCGACTTCTTACATGTCCATCAAATTTAATAAAGACCGCATGGTCAGAAAAAAAATGATTATCGCCAAACGTCCTTTAAGAGCTAATCTTATCAACCTGCTTATCTTTATGCTGCTCGCCCTGCCCCTTCAGGGACATGGATTGGAACCTGCCGACGCCCAACCTCCCCTGAATGCCCCCTCTTTTTTATCGTTAGGTATCGAGGGCTATCAAAAAATCCTCTCCCCGGTTCTGGAATCTAATTGCTACATGCTCCCGAGTTGCTCGGTATATGGAAAACAGGCCTTCTCGGAATACGGCCCCCTCCTGGGTCTTATGTTGACCATAGACCGCCTGTTCCATGAAGCCAATGAAGATCAGACCGCCCCTTTGGTCAGACAGGGCGGTAAAGTCAAATTGTATGATCCCCCTTCGGCCAATGTCTGGTGGGAAAAATAGCATAGAGCAGAGGGCAGAGGGCAGAGAGTTTTAACAGTTAACTCTTTGCCCTTCGCTCTATGCCCTTTGCCCTCTGCTATTTCAACTCCGGCCACCTCTTTTTTAATTGATTAGCCAGGTCCATATAAGGCCCCTGGGCCTTGGAGACAAATTTCTGATAATGTTCAAGGGCCTTGTCTTCCACCCCTTCTTTTTCCCAAAGGAGGCCCAAATTATAATGGGCTTCCAAACTTTCGGAATCATGTTCCAGGGCCTTTTGAAGCCCTTTTCGGGCTTGTTCGACCCGTCCCTGTCTCATATAGGCGGTGGCCAGGTTAATATAGGCCGGTAAAAAGTTGGGGTCCAAATCCAGGGCCTTCCGGAATTGGTTTACGGCCTCGGCCCATTTTCCCAGGTTCAAATAGAAAAGGCCCAGATTATTATAGCCCTTGAGATAATGGGGGTTCAGTGCCAGGGCCTTCTGAAACATCTCCAAGGCTTTTGAATAGTGCTTTTGGTCCTGATAGATCAGCCCCAGATTATTATAGGTCTCCCAGTGACTGGGTCGAAGGGTTAAAATCTCCTGATAGGTCTGAAGGGCTTGATTGGAAAGGCCCTTTTTCTGATTCAAAACGGCCTCATTAAATAAATGAACCACCCGCAGGGGGTCCGTTTCTTCAGGGATTGCCTGGGCCTTAGGGATTTCCAGGTCTTCCCCGGGCGGTCTGATTTGGGGCACCGATTTCCGTGATGCAGCAGGACTTGATTTTTTCCGGACCATGGGTTTTGGAATTATAAACCGGGGAGGGGCGACCTTAAAAAATCCTTCTGATCTTTGGGCCGGCCCCTTTTCAGACTGCACCTTCGACAAGGTTGAAGGTTGAGGCCTTTGGTCCTCCACTTTCCCGATTGTTACCGGCTGGGAGTCAACCTTTTCCTGGATAAGTACGGGTTCCTGTGGTCCTGTCTCACTTTTTGTAACAATTTGTCTTGGGATCGAAGGAACTTCTATTTTTTTTACAGCCGGGTTGGACGGGAAAAACAAGAAAACCAGTCCCCCTCCCAGACAGGCCAGTAAAAAAAGGAGCACCCCGTATTTTACTATCTGAGAAGACCCGGATTTCTTTTTTTCGGGCCTTATAGGGGATGATAAGGTGGAAGGTGGATCGGTTTCATCGGCAGATCTTTTTAAGGCCTCCCGGATAAGGCTCATAGCTTCGGCCCCTGTCCTTTCGAGCGGTCAGGGGCCGGCTGAAGGCCTCTGTCGGTTTGTTGAAGGGCCTTTTCCTGGGGAAGGTGCGTCACCACGGAATAAGGGAATAATCCGCTTTCCTTCAACCGATTGGCCAGACTTTGGGCTTCTTCCCGGGTATCGTATTGGCCCACAAAGATCCGGTACCAGGTCCCTGTTTCCGGGAGATGGACGATCATTTCAAAGGCTTCCAGGCCTTCATGCAGAATTTTTCCCAAAGCTTCTTCGGACGTTTTCTTTTTCTTAAAGGAAGCAATATGCACTGAATATTTTTGAAAGCGGGTCGTATCCTGGGTTTTGGGAGCCTCTGCTGAAATAACGGTTGCTTCCAGAGTCGTATGGCTCCTGGGCGTTAACCAGAGCAGGCTTAAAGTGCCTAAAAAAATGACCAAACCTCCGATCCCCCCAAAGGCCAGACGCCGAAAAAATTTTTCTCTGAAAATAGAAAAGGGACGCTTCCCCCCCCGAAGGCTGTCTAAAGCCTTTTTAATATGAGTCGACGTCACCTCCATCTTCTGCTCAATATAAAGGACCAGCAAAGTCCGATCACAAAGCAGATTGATCAAACGGGGAATGCCCCTCGAGACCGTATAAACCCGACGTAAGGCCCTGAAGGAAAACGCCAATTCGCCCTTAAAACCGGCAATCGTCATTCGATGGTGGATATAGCCCCGCATCTCCTTATAAGATAAGGGCTCCAGGCGATAGTTGACCGATATCCGCTGCTTGAGTTGCCTCAGGTTGGGGCTGTTGATTTTGTTCCATAATTCAAGTTGGCCGACCAGAACGATCTGGAGGAGTTTTTCCTGAGCCGTTTCCAGATTGGAAAGGGACCGGAGTTCCTCCAATAGGTCGGGGGCCAGATTCTGGGACTCGTCAATAATGACGACCGCTTTTTTCCCTTCCTGGTTCAGGGATAATAGAAAGGCATTCAGTTGATCGATCAACTCTTTTTTGGAAATTCCCTTTGGCGAGAGCCCGAAATCCTCCAGAATGGTCTTAAACAGGTCTTCGATCTCCAGCAAAGGATTAAGGACGATGGCCGTCTGGATTTTAGGGTCATCCAGGCGTTCCAAAAGGGAGCGGATTATGGTGGTTTTCCCCGTTCCCACGTCTCCGCTGATGACCATAAAGCCTTCTCCCTGGGTTATCCCGTAATACAGATGATCCAGGGCCTCGGCATGTTTTTCACTGAGATATAAAAACCGGGGGTCCGGGGTTATCCGGAAGGGCTTCTCTTTAAGTCCGAAATAACGCTCATACATGGTTTACCTCACCAGATCCTGCCGGCTGGGTGTTGGGACGGCCTGCATATCCTGGACCACCCGCTCTCCTTGTTTGGTAAAATCCAGTATCTTCTTGTGCGAATAGATCGTCGGGGTAATCAAAACAATAATCTCAAATTTCGTTTTATCCTTTCGGGTATGCCGGAAGGCCTCGCCGGCAACCGGGACATTCATCAGGCAGGGGACCCCGGACAACTCTTCCTTTTCCTTGGACTGCATCAAACCGGCAATCAGGATGGTCTGCCCATCGCGCACCCGGACAATGGTCTGGGTCTCCCGGACGCTGATTATGGGTGCCTGCTGCCCCGTTCCCGGGAAACTGGCCGTACCCTGCCGTTCTGTGACACTGGGATGAATATCCATGATAATCGTGCCATCGGAATCGATCTGCGGCGTCACATCCAGGATGACGCCGATGGTAATATATTTCGGGGTTGCCGTTGTAATAGGAGGGGTACCGGCCGCCACAGTGACATCGAAATAGACATCATCAATCGCCGCTTTTATGATCGCCTTCTGATTATTCAAAGTGGAAACCCTGGGGTTGGAGAGGATATCGACCTTTCCCTGGGTGGACAGGGCATCGATCAAGGCATTAAAATCGGCATTGGACACCCCGACTTGGACCTGATTATTGGCCGGAAAACTCAGCGTGCTCGAAAGATTCTGACGGAAAAATCCCCCGAATCCGCTGCCCATGATATTGGGGACCAGCCGCCAATCAATGCCAAATTGAAAGGCATTATTTAATTGGACCTCGATGACCTTGGCCTCTATATAAATCTGGCGTTGAACCGTCTCCTCGACTTTGGCCAAAAAATTTTCCACTTCACGAAGCTTTTCCGGATAATCTTTCACTAATATAATCCCTGCCATTTTATTAATAATGAGCTTGCCATCGGAATCTGTTTCGTATTCTTCAGTCAGTTTGGTTTCGCCTTTAGTGATACCAGTTGGTCCGGTTCCAGCTACTGCTGCATCCGGACCTGCCGCTGCTTTTAAGCCACCTTTGGGGTCCTTTACTGATTCATCGAGTTGCCTTCTTCCAATGATCTGATCCCTTGAAATAATCCTTTTCCCCGTTTTTTTGGTAATAAGATTATTAATTCCTTTTTCGATTTCTTCCCAAAGATTGGAAAAATCTTCCGTGATCACCTGACTGGCTATATTCCCCCCGCTACTCCCCCCAGGTGAGGCCCCCGATGGTTGACCGGCTGAAGTGGATGAAGATCCGCCAACACCTTTAACCGATCCCGAACCTCTTCTAATAGTCGTTAAATAATTCAAAACAAAGGTACGCGTTTCCATTCTTGGTCGGGAAACTCTTATTATATTATCTTTCTGTTTATATTCGAGATCAAGTGGTTTAAGCAGGGCATCCAAGGCTGCAGCCATGGTTACATTCTTCAGATCTACCGTTACCGTTCCGACCACATCCGGATCCACAATGATATTTACCCCATTGTCCTTGGAAAAAGCGAAAAGGACCTCCTTCAGGTCGGCATCCCGGACGGTCAGGGAATACAATTTTTCTTTAGGGATCTGTCCGGTTGTCAGGGGTTTGGCCTCTTCCAGGGTAGGTATGATCAGCTCTTTGCCCTGCGTTTCAGCCCCCAGGCCTTCCCCAGCCCCTAATCCCAAACAGACGATCAGCGCCGCCATCCCATAAAAGATTTTCATCTTGAAAATCCCATTATCCGATTATTAGACTCCGTGTTTTTAAAATAAATTTTTTCCGTCGGATCTATTTTCACCACCCGTTTTTCCTTTCCTCGAGATAAGGTCACCTGTCGTTCTTCGATCTCCGTAATGCGATAGCCGCTCACCTCGTCTCCAATGCGCAGCAAGGCCCCGTTGATGGCCGCTACTTTGGTCCGACCGCTGATCAGGATCGTGGTGACTTGCAACAAAGGAGCCGATTCCTGAGCCGTCTTTTCAGGGCCGCTGCCCTCTTTTTTTACCATGGCCCCTTTCTGAACCCCTGGAGGAAAAGCAAAGGGATTTCGCTCCATCCCGGCCCCTTCGGCTCCCCCGGTAGTCCCAAAATTCAGGCAACCGACCCAAAAACAAATCACCAATATCCGAAAAATTTTCCGCATCTGCTTAACTTTGCGGCCCCTTCTTAGAGGAAGGCGCGATAAAAAGGGTTTGTTGCAGGGTAATCTCCAGTTTAGGGAACGACTCTTCTTTCCGAAGGATATCAACCTTCTCAATCTCCAGAAAAATAGGCAGGGATTGCAGGCTTTCCAGATAAGAACCGATGGTCCCATATTCAGCCAGCAGGCCCACATCCAGGACGACTTTTTTAATGGAACCGGCCTTGGACTTCTCCTTGTCTTCAGCCGGCGTTCCAGTTATTGAATCGTTTATGGTCAATTGAACCAGGTCAACTTTTTTTATCTGGCTTTCTTTTCCCATTTGATCCAGAAGAAGGTCCAATTGCCGGGCATCCGAAACCCGTCCGACGGACAACTCTTTTTGTTTTCTTTTGTCCTCCACCCTTTTTTTAATCGCATTAAATCCGGCCAATGAAACACTCAGAGATGCCAACTTATCATTATATTCCTGGACCTGCTCCCGGAGAACCTTGACTTCCTTTTTTTGGGGTTGGGTGACAAATTGATCAAACCCCATGACGACCCCCACCAGCACTGCTGCGCCCAGCAGTATCTTTTCCCGTTTTTTTAAGGCCATTTATCTCTAACCCGTGGGGGTCGACCCTTCTCCCAGCCTGGCCAGAATTTTAAATTCAGCAGCCCCTTTGGAATAGACTTTGCTCTTTAAAGTCGCCTGCACCTTGGCTTCCTTAAAGTATTGGGACCGGTTTAAGGTCCTGGTAAAATCCGACAAGGTAGCCATGATTTCCTGATCGGACCCGAATACTATTCCCTCGATGAATATCTGGTAGTCCCCTTTCCCTTCCTCTTTTCCGGCAGACCTTTCGATTTCGCCGGTCTTGGCGGGTGCCGCTTCAGCAGCCGGAAGGCCGGCTTTCATTTCCGGTCTTGTCAAAACCTCCTGGGTTTTGGAAAATTGAAACCGGGTGAAGGTCATGTTGGCCGGCACCATCCGGCTTAGTTCCTGAAACAGATCCTTCACCGGGAGCTTATGGGCCTTGATTTTTGGAACCCCTTCCAGTGCTTTATTCAACTCAGCTTCTTCTTTTTCGAATCGCGCCAGTCCCTCGGCCGGTTTCCCGACCCGGGCCAACTGTCCTTTCTTGACGGCTACTTCTTTCTCAAGGCGGGCGATTTCCCGACTGGCAGTCCAGTATGGAGAGCCGAAAAACCAGACAACCCCCAGAGACAGGGCTCCCGTCAGGACCGGCTTTAAGTATTTCCTATAAGGAACTGCTTTAACCTGGGGAGCCAAATATTGAGGGCTTAGATTAATGAGAGGGTGAGGAGGGGTAACAAGACCCAGAACAGTGGCCAGGAAAGGCAGGTTTCTCAAAAACAATTCTTCGTTGATCTTTTTCTTCAGGGTGATCAGACCGGCGTTCTGGAAAGTTTGAACGGGAATTTCAAGATTTTTTTCCAGGACACTCGGCAGACCTTTTAACAAGCTCCCCCCGCCGGTTAATAGGATCCTTTTTATTTCATAATCCTTAAACTGGGTTTTATAATAGTTCAAAGATCGTTCTACTTCCAAAATAAGCCGGTCCAGCACCGGGCCTAATCGTTTTTGTATCAGATCCAAGGGAACCCCTTCGATCCGGTCTTCGGAATCCCATTCTTCCAGAAGGTCGACCTTGAACTTAATCTTTTCCCCCTGGGAATCATCTACCTCTACCGTTTGCCCATTTATTTCATAACCACCTGTCAGCGATTGGGTAAAAGTATCCCCGGCCACGGCGATGTCCCGGGAAAATTTAAGGCTCCCTTCTTTCAAGACGATTATTTGCGTACTTTTGTGGCCCAATTCAACAATAGCCACGGTCTCAGACCAGGGGGCGGGCTGGGTTAAACGGTAGACCTGCATTAAGTCAAAGGAGGGGATGGAAAAAGAAATCGGTTTTAGTCCGGCTTCCTTTAACAGGGCGACTTGTTCCTCAACCACTTGCCGGGTAGCGACGGCAGCTATGATTTCGGCTTCCTGTTCCCCTTCATCCCGTTTAATAACATCGATTTTATGAAAATCAATGATTGCTTCTTCCAGGGAAAAAGGGAAATCGGATTTGGCCCCCCAGCGGATCGCCTCCCGCATTTCGTTATCCGGTAGATCGGTCATAAAGAGGTGTCTGGCAACGGTCCAGGGACCGGTTATTTCCGCGACCACCTCAGAAGTCCTGATCCCTATCTCTTTCAGCGTTTCCCGGATAAAGGCCGAGATCTCCTGCTGGGACAAGGCGTTACCTGCCCCTTTCGGCTTAGGCAGCCGCCTGACTTCATAATTAAGCAGGGTAATCTTTTCCCCGGCCCGCTGGCACTCCACCACCTTCAGAGAATAAGATCCAATATCGATTCCAACAACATTTTTAGTAAGTTGAAATGAATACAATAATTTACCCCTTTTTGCGCCTACACCTCTTCTGGTAATTTTTTACTTTTAAATCGCAAAAAAGTCAAGGAAAAAACTCAATATCTGGTATATTTTTTTATCTTTGATACAAGATATGGAATAAGCCCTAATCATGGTTGAAAAATAGAACGGATATTCCTATTTTTGAAGTAAAATAAATAAACGGCGTTTTGGGGTTTGCAGAACCCCCAAAAAATAAAAGCCCATCTCCTTTTCAGGAGATGGGCTTAAGCGGCCCTCTCATCGTATCCCCAACTTATTTCTTGCTTTGAGCTTTTGGGCTTTGAGCTATATATACTGCGGTGTATACTCCGGTACAATCTCCTGCAATTTGCGTTTGATGGCCGGGGCATCATAGGTTCGGGCGATGGTCAGCAGTTCATCAATTTGGGCATTAAGTGTCTCTGCCGAGCAATGGCTTCCATGGATGACCATGATCTTTTCATGGGCCGTGGCCACTATCCCCTCGCCTTCGGTAATCAATTCCTCATACAATTTTTCCCCCGGTCGCAGACCGATAAACTGGATCGGTATGTCCTTTTCCGGCTCCAAGCCATGCAGGCGGATCAGATCCCTGGCCAGATCAACGATACGAACCGGCCGTCCCATTTCCAGGATAAAGGTCTCCCCACCTTTTCCCATGGCCCCGGCCTGGAGGATCAACTGGGCCGCCTCCGGAATACTCATGAAATAACGCGTTATCTCCGGATGGGTCACCGTTACCGGCCCGCCTCGGGCAATCTGTTCCTGGAAGACTGGAATGGCCGAGCCTGAACTGCCTACCACATTACCAAATCGGACGGCCACAAATCGGCTGGACAAGTCCCCGTTTCGACACTCGGCGATCATCTCGGCCACCCGCTTGGAAGCCCCCATGACATTGGTCGGACGAACGGCCTTATCGGTGGAAACCTGGACAAAGCGTTCCACCCCATGGACCTCAGCCGCTTCAACCAGATTCCTGGTGCCGTGGATATTGTTAAAGACGGCCTCCCAGGGATGAAGCTCCTGAAGGGGTACATGTTTATAGGCGGCAGCATGAAATACCACATGGGGGTTGAATTCCCGAAAAACCCGATCCACCGATTCTCGATGGCGGATATCCACTAAAAAGGACTCAACACTGATGGATTCAAACCGCTGGCGGCACTCCATTTCAATCCGGAAAAGATTCAATTCCGTAACATCCACCAGGGCCACGGCCTTGGGGAAAAACCGGGTCACCTGGCGAACCAGTTCCGAGCCGATGGATCCTCCGGCCCCTGTTATGAGAACCTTTCTTCCTCGAAGATACTTAATGATCTCTTCCTGATTGAGACGGACTTCCTCTCGGCCCAATAAGTCGGCCAGGGTCACCTCCCGGATAGTCTTGAGGGAGACCTTGCCATCGATCAGCTCGCCGATACCGGGAATGGTCCGAAATCGTTTGCCGGTCTTTTCACAAATGGCCACCATGCGCCTCATCTCTTCCCCTTTGGATGAAGGGATGGCAATCAGGATCTCGTCAAAGGCCACAGGCAGCCGATCGATTTCCTCAATGGTCCCCAAAACAGGGACCCCGTGTATGGTCTTTCCCTGCTTGGTGGGTGCATCATCCATCAAACCCACGGGAATCAACAGAACATCCGGGTTGTCCCGTATCTCCCTCAAGACCTTCTCTGCCGCATCTCCGGCCCCGATGATCAACAGTCTTCTTCCCTCCTGTTTTTTCCGGTTAAAGGCCGGGAAAAATTCCTCGGGGGTCACACTGGAGAAATAAAGGCGGATCAGCAGCCGGATTCCGCTTATGACCAGAAAGGTCAGTATTCCATCGATCAAAAAAATAGACCTCGGATAGCCTGAAAGGCGATTAAGCATAAAAATGGACAGGACGATCAAAAGGGAGCTGGCCAAAACCGCCTTGACCACCTTAACCAGGTCAACCAGACTGGTATAACGCCACATCCCCCGATATAGATGAAAAAAGGCAAAAGTTCCCATCTTAACCATCAAGACGAAAGGCAAGGTCTGGATAAAGGTCTCCCATTCCTTTGAAGGGATGACAAACTCAAAACGCAGGCTATAGGCCCCGAAGAAGGAAAAGGCCACCAGAAAGGCATCGGCCCCGATCATGATAGAAAGATTTCGGTAAACAAATTTCCTATTAATCTTCATTGCCATCTTGCCTTTTCTTCAATAGTATTCCTCACGCAATGGCGCAAAG
Source organism: Deltaproteobacteria bacterium (assembly GCA_016219225.1). NCBI lineage: Bacteria > Pseudomonadati > Myxococcota > Myxococcia > Deltaproteobacteria bacterium. Next base: position 2,550 of record JACRBX010000170.1, on the reverse strand, counting down.
AGGCTAAGTTATTCGTGGACGACAAGCCTAAAATCATCATAAACATCGGTCAAGGTGCGCGATAGCGCCGGCCTTTTTTTCATTGCGGTCCCCTCAATGGGGAACATCTTAACCGGGTCTTCCCGCCGCAATGGAAAAGGTATCTGTCCTCCTCCTCGTCCTCTGCGTACTCTGCGTGAGATCATGACGTTGTCTGTGTGAATCGGTGTGGGTCCGTGGCTAAAACAAATCTTAGGCAGGCATTTGACCAAGAACGTTTCAAAACGTTTTTTTAAGACAAACAATTACCTCTACTTTTCCCGGCCAGTCCGATTCGGCTACCCATAATCCGGCCCCAGTAAAAGCTCTCAAGCCCACCAATAACAGAATTGCGGTTATAAAAGAGATCAACTTCCATGGGCCAGGAAAAGATGGCAACTGTTATTTTACTCAATTGGCCTCCTCACCCACCCTCCGAACACCCAAAACCCAAAAAACCAAACCGCCAGAAAGGCAACGACGGCTGACGTTCCGTATCCTCGTATGCCCAGCACCCCAATGCCAACCACTGCCTGCAAAATCCCATACCCAACAGACACCTTCCAATGCGGAAGGCCCTTCTCATTGGCCAGCAACTGATAGATATGTCTTCGGTGAGCACGAATCAAACTCTCCCTATCTCTCAATCGAACAAACATGGTCAACAATTCATCGGCATAAAAAGGGAATAGAAAAGAGCTCATACAAAGGAAGTTCAAGGGGGTCGTGGAGGATAAATAAACAAGGCTTCCGAAAACGCCACCCAATAATATACTCCCGGTGTCTCCCATGAAAACCCACGCCCTGGGCATATTCATCGGAAGAAATCCCAAACAGGAAATGGAAATGCAAGTCGAAAGAATAAAAAACGAAGGATTTTCTTGATAACTGTGGAAATAGAAGGCCAGCAACCCAAAGCCAAGGATTCCGGTAACTGCGGCAATCCCGTTAATTCCATCCATGAAATTGTAGATATTGGTTGTCCCGACAATAAAAACGGCACCAAACAGAACCCATGGCCAGTGCCAACCCCAATCAGTTGTGGAATAGCCTGCTCCGGTAAGAAGCAATATAATGAGAAGGAATTGGACTGAAAGTCTCCATTTTGGCGATAACTCGCTACGATCATTCCAAAAGGCCAGAATGGATAAGAAGGTTAGAGGGAACCAGAAATATATGGATATCCCGGCATATAGGCAAGAAAGAAGGAAGGCAGCAAAAATCCCAATGCCTCCGCCCTTAGGAGTGGGGATAAAATGGGAGCTTCGCCCGTTCGGATGGTCAAGAAAACCTAATCTTCGACCAAATTTGGTTATTACCCAGGCCCCGACAACCCCTGAAATAAAACTCGTTAAATATAGCCCTGGTTCAGTCAATTTTTTCAGCTTTGGAAGTTAAGCGAGTCCGAATTTCTTAATGTTCAAAAAACCGACTAACTGAATTTTTCAGTCAGGCACCCCCTCCCTTCGAACCGGGCGGGGGGCGTATCCAGAATCAGAGTTCTTAAAATCAAAAAACTATTCCTCGTCCAAAACCACAGATAATTTTACTCAATTGGCCCTTGAGATGAAATGGGTAAAGGGCTTTTCTGTCGAAGGTCCCCCTTTTCCTTCAAGTTCTGTTAAAATCATTTTGAGTGAATCCTGTACCAGTGAATAATTTCTTTAATCGTGTTGTTGAGATTGTATTTCGGAACAAACCCGGTATCCCGCCGGAGCCGTTCCGATGAAACGATCAGAGGGGTTGTCAATTTTCTTAAGGTCTCCGTATTGAAGTGGATCTTTCCCAAAACAACCTTGGGCAGAAATAGGCAGCAAAAATCCCTATTCCCCCTCCTTTAGGAGTTGGGATACCATGAGAACTCCGGCTGTTGGGATGATCAAGGATCCCCAATCAACTTCCAAACCTTGCTACAACCCAAGCCCCTAAGGCTCCTAAGATAAAACTCGAAAAATAGATCCCCGTTACTTTCTCCTTTTCTGTTTTTTACAAATTAAATTGTGTAATCTTGGCTACTTACGTTTCCTGATCTCTAAACCGCAATTTTCTGTTTCACCTGGGAAATCTCATCGAGATACCACCACCAATGGGATGGCAAAACATGGGATCGTTTTCTCATCTCGGCCAAATCAGCCACTTCCAATATACGACTCTTGATAAAATCCGACATCGAGAGGAACCGTCTATCCAAGTTTTCTAATTGGACCTTTTCCTGATCGCTCAAGAGGGGCTCTCGATCAGCCAGTCGGCTTCTGACATCTAAAAACTCCAACAATTCAAATCCTGTCACATCAATGTGATCTAATGATTCTAAAAGATAATCCAGATATTTCTGAGTTAATTGGTCCATTTTAACACCTCCCCAAGTCTTCCCAGGAAGACAAAACCACGACGTTCCAGATAATCATCCATATCCTCCGGTGGAAAAGCCGTTTCCATCAATCCCCCCTGTCCAAAGATGAAAGATGTTGCATCCCTTGCCGCTTTTTTAGGTGAACTACGTCCTTTCCTGGTTTCCATTGCACCTTCTTT
>JACRBX010000169.1 GCA_016219225.1 Deltaproteobacteria bacterium | reverse complement strand
GGAGCGGATCCCTTTTGCCCGGAGCAGTATCTCCGAAATCTCCTGCCACGGCCGGGGGGCCCATTGGGTCAATCCGGAGGTCAGGACCATCATCGACATCGGGGGACAGGACCTGAAGGTCATCCGGGTGGACCAGTTCGGGTATATGGCCGATTTCATCATGAACGACAAATGCGCCGCCGGTACGGGTCGATTCCTGGAAAACATGTCCAAGGTCCTTGGGCTTACCCTGGATGAACTCGGTCCCCTGGCCTTCGAGGCCACCCGGCCGGTGGGGATTACCAAGACCTGTACGGTCCTGGCCCAGTTTGACGTTCTCTGCCTGTTGACCGACGGGGAAGCCAGGGCCGATATTTCAGCCGGTATCGCCCGGGCCATGGCCGAGCGGATTGCTAAAATGGCCAGGCGGGTGGGCTTAAAAAAAGAGGTGGCCATGACCGGCGGCGTGGCCAAGAACCCGGCGGTCGTTAACAGTCTTCAAGAGGTCCTGGGGGTTCAATTGTATGAAATGACCACAGTGGATCCCCAGAGCATCGGGGCCCTCGGGGCGGCTCTTTTTGCCCGGGAACGTTTTGAACGGCAGAAAAAAACTATTTCCCGACAGGATTAACAGGATTTAAGGGTAAATCATGGGGGAACCTAAAAAGGAAAATCAAAAAGAAGTGATTGCCGTGGCCGGTAAGGGCGGGACCGGCAAAACCACTCTGACGGCCATCATGACCAAACTCTTTTCCCAGGGCGGCTATCGCATCCTGGCCGTCGATGCCGATCCACCGGTAAGCCTGGCTTACGGCCTAGGAATTGAACCGAAAAAGACCGTGGGGGAGATGCGGGCGGTCATGATCGAAGATCCGGATGAAAAAAGGCGGATCAAAGACAAGCCCATGGCCGAAGTGATCCGCGATGAACTGGTGATCGAGGTGGGTGGAATCAGCCTCCTGGTCCTGGGCCAGCCGGAGGCGGCCGGCTGTTTCTGCGGGCTGAACGACCTGCTGAAATTCGGCATCGAGTCCCTTTCCAAACACTACGATATCACCCTGATCGACTGTGAAGCCGGCATCGAACAGATCAACCGCCGGGTCATCAGTGGCCTTTCTACCCTGATCATGGTCTCCGATCCCACCCAAAAAGGGGTGCGCACCGCCTGCCATTTAAAGACCATCGCCGAGCGATACGGGGTCATGGGCGGCTACCGATCCGGCCTGGTCTTCAACCGCACCCAGGGGGACCTGGGCGACCTGGAGACGATGGCCGCGGACCTTGGCCTTGAGGTCTGGGGCCAGGTCCCCCTGGATGAAAAGGTGGCCCTGTTCGACCGGACCGGCCGGCCCACCATCGACCTGCCTGATGATGCCTTGAGCGTCCTGGCCGTTAAAAAGATCCTCTTACGTCTGGGAATCCTGCCTTTTGAATGAGCAAATGTCTCCATTAATTTGAGCAAAGGGAACGTTGTCCATTACGTTCGGTTATTCTATGGTCCGCCATTACCTCAAAGGCCGTTGTCCCCTGTTATTCCAATTTTCCGATGCTTTCAAGTAGTTATTGAATCCAGTGAACAACGTCCCATTTACTGATTTTTAAGCCCTCGGATTTACACCGGGCCGTGGATGGTTTCGCCCGGGAATACTGCCCGGTCTTTCAAGAGTACGGTCTTACTTATCACTGGAGCACTATGCAGGTAGAATATGCCACCGACCTTGTTTTTAAAAGACAATCAGACCTTCGCCTCTTGTACGATCAGATCGTTCGAACCGCTATTCATTCCGTGAAACCGGAGAATATCGCCACCTTCCTGGGTCGGAAGCTTCACGGCAACTACCAGGACGACATGGGCAACAATTTCAACACCCGCATTCAGGGAACACGGATCAAGCACCATATGGGCGCTTCTTCCATTAAGATGTACGACAAGTTCGGAATCATCCTCCGGATCGAGACCACGACCAACGACGTCTCGGAGTTCAAACAGTATCGTGAAGTCCAGTCGCGCTCTGGAGAGCTCATCCACAAAATCGCACCCATGAAGAAAAACATTTACAGCCTGTTCGAACTCACGGCCATCTTCAAGGCCTCGAACCGCCGTTATCTTGAATTTATCTCCACGTTCGATGACCAGAGCAAAGGCATCAAGAACCTCGGAAGAATCTCAAAACCCGTGGAAACCGACGACCGTTCCCACAAAGGTTTCAATCTATTCAGCCCTGATGATCTCAAACTATTTGAAGTCCTGGCCCGTGGCGAGTTCAACATCAACGGACTTCAGAACAAATCTCTGCGCAAACATATTTCGGCAATAAACACCGCCGCAATGACCAGAATTCTGAAACGACTCCATCTCCACGGCATAATTCGCAAAGTCGGTAAAACTTACAAGTACTACATTACCAAACTTGGAAAGGCCGTAATCATAGCTGGTTTGACCATCCGAAATATGTCTGTAATCCCGCAATTGGCGCACGTTTAAACTATGTTCAATAAAATTTTCTACCCATTTTGAGAAGATTTTGATTCTTTAGATACTAACTGCTTTGCCGCTGGTATGATGTAAGGTGCAACGACTGCCCATTCACCGCCTCCGGAGGGAATGAGATAGTTGAGAAGCCCGCCATACCAGTAGATAAAGAGCGGAAAGGTCATAGGGTTTGAGATCGCCACAAAGGCGTTTGTAAATGCCACAGATAGTCCGGTGAATTTAAAGAGACCAAAGATTCCGGCATAGAAGGGGAACTGAATGACGATTCCCCAAACAGCCTTTCCTGCATCTTCCGTAGCCTTCAGGAAGGACCAGGGCCTCCAGTGGAAGAGGATACCCAACATCAGCATAGCAAAATTGATTACATTGAGTGTGAGCGCGACGCCTTTGGTCGAGAAGTGCCAGATCAACCAGATCAGTCCTCCAATAAAAACGACAAGATTGAATCCGGGCCACCAGTTCATCCAGTCCGAAGGGCTTTCCCATTTAGCGGGCTTTGGAGGAGCTTCATAAAGCTTGAGTTTATCCATCAATTCAGGCTTCACGACAAAGGTCTTCTCCGGTCTCGGATGCATTAAGGCCATCAAAATGGTAACCACAACCACAATGACAATAGTAAGAATTAGATTAAAAGGATGGAAAATGGTTTGGGATACGGGAATGATCTGATCCACTAATTTTGCTTTGATCAGAAAATTATCCGGAGTAGCCACAAGCAATGGGGCTGAACCCGACAGGCCGGAGTGCCAGGTGCAACCGAGTCCGAGGTAGGCTGCCGCCACTAATAAGCGGTAGTCAACTTTTGGATTTCTCCTCACAATAAAGAGAGCCAACATGGCACTGGCAATCAGACTGATTCCCCAATTGAGCCAGGCCATGATCATTGAAAAGAGCGCCATGGTGACAATGGCCTGCCATGGTTTTTCAGGATTGGACCACCCGGAAATACCATCCATCAACTTTCGAACCGGTGGGGAACAGGCCAAGATATAGCCCGTCATCATGATCAAACACATCTGCATAGCGAATTCGAGTAAGGCCCAGAAACCATTTCCCCAGGCTTTAATCGACTCAAAGGCTCTTGAACCGATTCCAACTTCCGGCTTGAATCCCCAGATAAGCGCAAAGATATAGGCAATAAAACTCAAAACGATGACAATAACCAGAGCATCCGGGATCCAACGCTCTGTCCAACGGGTGAGGGTATCCCCCCAGTCTTTTAGGAACTCGAAAGTTCCCCGGATTTCCTCCTTCTTTTCTTTTGCCAAAAAAGCTCCCTTTCTTCAATGAAATGGGAAAAGGTTATTGATAGAATTTTCTTTATAGACATTGTTGCCTTATGTTGTCAACGTAAACCTACACCGACAATTTCAGTCCTGTTGCCGGACGGGGCAGATCTTCATTGTTGACATTACGTTAACGGCCTTATATCATATTTAAACTCGATACCGTAAAACAATGGATCGAAGGACAGGGATCATCGGACGGATCTCCAACCCGGACACAACGGAATATGGCCACCGACGAACCGCTGATACCGAAACATGGTGGCTATCGAAAGCTTAATGAGGAAACCCGATGTGTTTTATCGTTTTTGCTTACCAGGTGCATCCCGCCTACCGCTTGATTGCGGTTGCCAATCGGGATGAATTTTATGAGAGGCCGACCTCTCCGGTCGCTTTCTGGGAAGATGCGCCACAAGTGCTGGCCGGCCGCGATTTGAAAGAAGGCGGCACCTGGATGGGGATTACCCGAGGGGGAAAATTCACCGCCATCACCAATTACCGTGATCCCGGTGCGGTCAAAACAGGTGCCCTGTCCCGTGGCCTGCTGGTCAGTGATTTCCTTACCGGTTCCGAAAGCGCTGCTGCCTATGTAGAAAAACTTTCAAGACAGGCCCGGAAATATAACGGCTTTAATTTACTGTGCGGAGACCAGCAAGACCTTTTCGTTTATTCCAACCGCGGAGAAATGGCCAGGCTCGAGGCTGGACTGTATGGCCTGAGCAATCATCTTCTGGATAGTCCCTGGCCAAAAGTGATCAAAGGCAAAAAGGCCTTGTCTGCGGCCCTGATGAAAAAAGGCCCTGATTTAGAAACGGCGCTTTTTAAAATTTTGTCCGATCGAAAAATCGCCCCGGACAATAAACTGCCTTCAACCGGTGTCGGACTGGAATGGGAAAGGCTTTTATCCTCGATTTTTATCGCCAGCCCCACCTATGGCACCCGCTCGTCAACCGTGCTATTGATCGGAAAGAACCGAAGGGTGAAATTGGTGGAAAAAGTTTTCAACGGAAGACCGGAGCCCTGGATGGAAAGCCGGTTTTCCTTTCTGCTTAAGGGGGTAAATGAATAGGCGTTACTCTGACCGGAAATTCTTCCGGAAGAGTCAAATTTTTGCTATAATGCCTTCTCCATGGAAATAAATCTGAAATTGAATATCCCCGGGGGGAGAAAATACGAAAAGGTCAGCTACCCGGTCCGTTACGGCCGGTTGGCTGAAATCAATACCCCAGGCCATTGTTTCCAATTCAATCTCAACGGGGAGATCAAATATCTTAAGGGGACCGGGCGGGATTGGCCCCATCCCTCCGAATGGCTGAAGAGGACCTCCGGGAATCATTGGGTTTATTATGACAGCGGCGGCTATAACCGTATCTTTGATTACCTGGGGGAATATTACCTCCCTTGTTTTACCTATGGATCGAACAGTCTTTGGGAGGCCGATCCTTTTAAAGAGGCCCCGGTTAAGGAGGCCCTGGCCGCTTTCCGGAGGCTGCCCCAGGATTTGAAGCATTCCTTGCAACAGAACAATTGGTCTACCGAGGAAAGGGCATTCCTTCTAAAAACGATTGCCATGGATACCCGGGTTTTGGAAGAACGGGCCGGGCAATTGATTGCCCTGCTTCAAGGAAAAGTTACCGTGCTTCCCCCTGACACCCGCCATGTAGACTATGATTGCATCCCCCTGATCATTGCCGATGGCTGCCTGTATCATTGCAGCTTTTGCCGGATCAAATCCAATCAGGATTTTAAAGCCCGTTCCCGCCAGGATATCCTGGGTCAGCTTAAAAGGATCAAGGACCTTTACGGCCCGGACCTCCGGAATTACAACAGCCTGTTTTTGGGCCAGCATGATGCTTTGAACTGCTGCTCCGAGGAGATTGTTTCAGCGGCCCTTGAAGCCTACACCCGGCTGGAATTCGAACGGTCTTATCTGGAAGGAAGCTTCCTTTTTCTCTTCGGCAGTGTGGATTCATTTCTAAAAGCCAAGGAATGCCTTTTCGAGGCCATAAATAAATTACCCTTTCGGACCTACCTGAATCTGGGACTGGAGTCGGCCGATCAGGAGTGTCTGAAACTGCTGGGGAAGCCGCTGACGGCGAGCAAAGTAGAGGAGGCCTTTCAGCGCCTGTCGGAGATTAACAGGAACTATGATCGACTGGAAGTAACGGCCAATTTCGTGGTGGATATGAAATTACCCCCCGGGCACTGGGAATCCTTATTTCGATTGACCCATGACCAGTTTCCCCACTATTATGATAAAGGAACGATTTATTTGTCCCCCTTAAGCCGGGACGGCCGGAAAGAGCTTTTGCAACGAATCAAGGAACTCAAAATGAAAAGTCGTCGGCCCCTTTACCTCTATCTCATTCAACGCTTATGACCGGCTGACTTAAAGGAGAATATTTTGGCCCAGCACACTCCCCTTTTTGCATGGCATGAAGGGCACGGCGGTCGGATGGTCGAATTCGCCGGATGGGACCTGCCGGTTTATTACCCCTCCGGCATCATTAAGGAGCACCTGGCCTGCCGAAAATTCGGGGCCCTTTTTGATATCAGCCACCTGGGCCGTTTTCTGATCAAAGGGTCCGGGGCCTTATCCCTGTTGCTCCAGGTCTTAACCAACGATGCCTCAAGGCTGAAACCCGGTGAGGCCCAATATACTTTTTTTTCCGATGACCAGGGTCATCCATTAGATGACGCCTACCTGTTTCAATTTAAACCCCGGGAATATCTGCTGGTGGTCAACGGGGCCAACCGGGTGGATGATGGGAAGATCCTAACCCATTTTGCCGGCCCTGAGGTCAGTCTTCAGGACGTAACCTTTGATCTGGCCATGGTGGCCGTGCAAGGTCCTCTGAGTGAGGCCATTTTGCGCCCCCTTCTGAACGACGGTCTGCCTTCGGTCGGGTGGGGGAGGACCTCGGTGGCCCTCTGGCAGAACATGGAAATGTGGGTTGCCCGCACCGGCTACACCGGTGAACCCAAGGGTTTTGAGTTAATCCTCCCCGCCGCTCAAGCCCTGGCCTTTTGGGAGGCCTTATGCGAGGCCGGCGCACCCCTGGGCATGATGGCCTGCGGCCTGGGTGCCCGGGACACCTTGCGTCTGGAGGCCGGGCTGCCCCTCTATGGGCATGAACTCCTCCGGGAACGTCCGATTCTGTCCCTGCCCCTGGCCCTGCAGGGAGTGGATCTCAATTCGGAGCGAGGAGATTTCCGAGGCCGGGAGGCCCTTTTAGCCCAGATGAAGGATCTGACTTCCGATGTTCCTGAACTGGTCCCCCGATGGATCATGGCCGTGGCGGCCGAGGAGAGGGCCATGATCCGTGAAGGCTCGACGGTTATGGCGCAGGAAAGAGAAGCCGGGGTAATGACCAGCGGGACCATGGTCCCGGCCTGGAAATTTGCCGACCATGGCCCGGGCAATGATACCTTTACCCGGGCCATCGGCCTGGCCTATCTGGACCGGGATCTGGTCCCCGGGCAGGAAGTGATCATAAACTATCGGAACCGTCTTATACCAGGCCGTGTTGTTGAAGGCTTTGTTCAACGGGTGGGGGTTTATCTTAAAGCGTTATCTCTTTAGCACGAGAATAAAGTTCAGAGTTCAGAGTTCGGAGAAAACCATCTCCCTCCCTCGTGGGGACCCACAGTTAAAATAGGCTAGGCATCCTGCCTGACGGTTTTTCCCTGAACCCTGAACCTGTTTTTTAATCAGGAGGATTCGGCATGGCGTCCTTTCACATCCCGGAAGATCTGAAATACACAAAAGAGCATGAGTGGGTAAAAATCCAAGACGGCCTGGCCTGGGTGGGGATTAGCGACTACGCCCAGCAGCAGATGGGGGACATCACCTTTGTCGACCTTCCGGAGACCGGCCGTCGGGTCGAGTCGATGGGTGAATTATTGACCATTGAATCCGTCAAGGTGGCGGCCGAGGTCTATGCCCCTTTGGCCGGTGTGGTGGCCGAAACGAATTCGGAATTAGCGGACCATCCGGAATGGGTCAACCAGGACTGTTACGGCCGGGGTTGGCTGGTCAAACTCAAAGAGATCAATCCGGCTGAGTTAGAAAAGCTTATGGACAGCAGCACCTATCAGGTCTTTTTGACCGAAGGGGCCTAACCGATGGACTTTACCCCCCACACCGATCAGGACCGGGCCGAGATGCTCAAGGCCCTGGGGCTCCAGTCGATAGAACAGCTCTTTGAGGTCATCCCCCAATCCCTCAAGACCAGGACCTGGGACCTGTCCGCCCCCTTGAGCGAGATGGAGGTTACCGACCACATACGGCGTCTGGCCGACATGAACGCCCATGGTCTGACCTGCTTTCTGGGAGGTGGCTTCTACGACCATTTCATCCCGGCCGCTGTAGATGCCCTGATCCGGCGGGCCGAGTTTTACACCGTCTACACCCCTTACCAGGCCGAGATCTCACAAGGGACCTTACAGGCCATCTTTGAATATCAATCCGCGGTATGCCGCCTCTACGGCCTGGATGCGGCCAATGCCTCACTCTATGACGGCGGCACGGCCCTGTTCGAGGCCGGCCTCATGGCCATCCGTAAGACCGGACGGAAAAGGCTTTTGGTCTGCACTTCCGTCAACCCCATTTACCGGGTCATGCTCAGATCCTACATGGCCAACCTGAACATCGACCTGGTCGAAAAAGAGCTGTTGGATTTAAACGAGCTGTCCGATCTGATGAATCCCCAAACCGCCGGGATCATCCTGCAAAATCCTGATTTCTTCGGCCGGGTCCACGACCTCAGCGCCCATTGTGCCCTGGCTAAGGAGCAGGGGACCCTGGCCGTCATCAGTTCTTATCCGGTGGCCCTGGGTGTTGTCAAGACGCCCGGTGAAATGGGGGCGGACATCGCCACCGGAGAAGGACAGTCTTTGGGTTTGCCCCTGTCTTTTGGCGGACCTTACCTGGGCATTATGGCCGTGCGCCAGGAACTGGTCCGGTCTATGCCCGGACGGATAGTCGGCCGGACCCTGGATGGTCAGGGCCGGACCGGTTACTGCCTGACCCTGCAGACCCGGGAGCAGCACATCCGCCGGGAAAAGGCCACGAGTAACATCTGCACCAATCAGGCCTTATGTGCCGTGGCCGCCCTGATTTACCTTTGTCTCCTGGGTAAAAACGGTCTGGTTGAGCTGGCCGGGATGAACATGGCCAAGGCCGCTTATGCCCGAAAACGGTTGACCGCCATCCCCGGTGTGGAATTGGTGGACCGGGGGCCCTGGTTCAACGAATTTCGTCTGCGGCTTCCTCTGGATGCCGGGGTAGTGGTCAGTCGTCTGATTGATAAGGGGTTTTCTCCCGGCCTTCCCTTAGGGCGTTATTATCCCGAACAGGGTAACCATCTCCTGATAGCGGTAACGGAAAAACGCAATAAAGAAGAGATCGGCCGTTTTGCCGAAGCCCTGGAGGCCGTGCTATGAAGACCATTTTCCAAAAAAGCCGGCCGGACCGCCGGGCCGTGATATTCCCCCGGGAGCGTGTGCCCATGGAATCCTTTGAAGAGAGCCGGCTCCCTGAAGCGTTGACCCGGAAAAAACCGGCGGCCCTGCCGGAGATGGCCGAGGTCGACGTGGTCCGCCACTTCACCAATCTTTCCCGCCTGAATTTTGGAGTGGATGTGGGGCCTTATCCCCTGGGGTCCTGTACTATGAAATATAATCCCAAATTCACTGAAGAGCTGGCCCGTTTGCCCGGCTTTGCCTTGCTCCATCCCTTGCTGCCCCAGTTAAGAAGGGGCGGCCTGCTTACCCAGGGGGCGTTGCAGGTTCTCTATGAGATGGAACAGCATCTCTGCCGGATCACCGGCATGGAGGCCTTTACCATGCAGCCTCTGGCCGGCTCCCATGGCGAATTAACCGGGATGATGCTCATAGCCGCCTATCATCGGGATCGGGGAAATAAGAAATCCGTGGTCCTGATCCCGGGCTCGGCCCATGGCACCAATCCGGCCAGCGCGGCCATAGCCGGTTATGAGGTGGTCACCGTGCCCACGGAAAAGGGGATCATGCACCCCGGGGCCTTTGAAGCCATGCTGGACCAACAGGTGGCCGGGGTGATGATGACCAATCCCAATACTCTGGGCTTGTTCAATCCTTATGTGAAACAGATAGCCGAGGCGGCCCATTCGGTCGACGCCCTCATGTATTATGACGGGGCCAACCTGAATGCCATCCTGGGCCAGGCCAAACCGGCTGATCTGGGTTTCGATATTGTCCACCTGAATCTGCACAAAACCTTCGGAACCCCCCACGGCGGAGGAGGACCGGGGAGCGGCCCGGTGGGCGTGGTGGAGAAATTGGAGAACTATCTGCCTGTCTCCCGGGTGGTCCAGCGGGCCGACGGCACCTTTTTCTTAGACTATGACCGTCCGAAATCCATTGGCTATATCGCGCCCTTTTATGGAAACTTCGGGGTTATCCTCAAGGCCTATGCCTATATCCTGGCCCTGGGCGGTTCCGGGCTTAAAAAGGTGGCCGAGGATGCGGTTCTGGCCGCCAACTACCTGCGGGTAAAGCTTTCCGCCCATTGGCAACCGGCCATCGATGGACCCTGCATGCACGAAGTGGTTTTTACCGTGGCCGACAAGGCCGAACAATACGGTGTCCGGGCCATAGACGTGGCCAAGGCCCTGATCGATGAAGGTTTTCATCCCCCGACGATCTACTTTCCCCAGGTGGTCAAGGAGGCCTTGATGATCGAACCTACGGAGACCGAAAACAAGGAAAACCTGGACGCCTTTGTGGCGGCCATGGAGCGCATTGCTTTGGCTGCCGAACAAGATCCGGTCTCTTTGCAGACCGCACCCCACACCATGCCGGTCGGGCGTTTGGACGAGGTCCTGGCGGCCCGCAAACCGGACCTGGTTGAAAAGGAATAGGGGGAACCAGATATCGTGGATTATGTATTTTGCAGGTATTGACATAGGCTCCATGACTACGGAGACCGTTGTCCTGGATGAGAAGGGGGATATGGTTTCCAGCCGTATTTCCCTGACCGGAGCCAACAGTCGTCTGGCCGGGGAGGGCTCTTTTCATCAGGCCCTGACTGAGGCCGGCCTTGCCCTGGATCAGATCCGGTATATCGTGGCCACCGGTTATGGCCGGGTCAGCGCCCCCTTTGCCCAGAAGACCCTGACCGAAATTACCTGTCATGGCCGGGGAGCCCACTATCTTTTCCCTGAAACCCGGATGGTCATCGATGTAGGCGGTCAGGACAGCAAGGTGATTAAACTGGGGGCCGATGGCAGCATCCTCAATTTCGTCATGAACGATAAGTGCGCGGCCGGGACCGGTCGGTTTTTGGATGTCATGGCCCAGGCCCTGCAAATAAAGATCGAGGCCATGGGCCCCCTCTCTTTAAAGGCCCTTCAGGAAATTCCCATCAGCAGCATGTGTACTATCTTTGCCGAGTCGGAGGTCATCTCCCTGGTGGCCCAGGGCAAACCGACTGAGGATATCATCAATGGGATTCACCGGGCCATCGGCTATCGCCTGACCGGGATGTTGGACCAGGTAGGTATTGAGCCGGAGGTAACCATGACCGGCGGGGTGGCCAAAAACAGCGGTATGGTCCATAAAATCCAGGAGAAAATCGGCTTCAGGATCAATATACCGGACGAACCCCAGATCGTGGGGGCCCTGGGCGCCGCGCTCATCGCCCGGGATTTATTCGGCCAGGGGAAATAATCCTGAATTATTTAATGGTGTTCCCGATTCCAGCGGATAATCCCGCTGCCGCCAGGCCATGAAACCGCCGGCCAGAGGCCGGACGTTCTTCAGTCCTTTTTTCTTCAGCATAAAGGCCGCCTGGGCGCTGGAGGCTTCATTGGGACAGTCACAGTACAGGATAACCTCCCTGGCCCTGGGAAATTCAGGAGGATTTTTCAGCAGCTCTTCCAAAGGCAGGTAGAGGGCACCGGGAATCCTTTGCGGATCGGCTTCAAATTCCAGGGAAGACCGCACATCGATGATTAAAAGGTCTTCAGCAGCATCGATCTTTCGCTTCAGTTCTTCCGGAGTAATGCGGGCCATGCGCAACCGATTTAAAAATCGGTGCCGTTGAGCAACCTTCCAGGCGATATAACCGATCAGACCGATCAGAACCACCCATAAAAAAACCCCTATCCGCGAGGCATAAGCCGTCCATTCTTCAATTTGGTTACTGAGCAGATAGCCGAGACCCATGAACAGGCCTATCCAGATAAAGGCCCCCAGGCTGTCGAATAAGACAAACCGGTAGGGCCTCATCTGCAGGATCCCCGATAAGGGCGCGGCGATGGGGTTCACCCCGGGAAAGAATTTGACCACCAGTAAGGCCTTGGCCCCATAGCGGGCAAAAATATTCTGGGTACGGCGAAGGCAGGAATCGGGGTTAAGAGAAATACGGCAGAGGTAAGGTAAAACGGATCTACCTTTGCGGCGACCTACCTGATACCAGAGATTGTCGCTCAGCAAACAGGCAAGGACTGCCAGGAAAAAGGCGACGGCCAAATTCAATTGCCCTTCACCGGCCAAGGCCCCTGCGGCAAACAAAAAAAGTCCTGCCGGCAGGGGCAAAGCGAGCTGTTCGCCAAGAACCGCCAAAAATAGTACCAGGTAGCCATGACGGATTAAAATTTCAGTAAGTTGGGTCACTCCTTAAAAATAAGTAGAAACCGGAATAACTTCAAGGGAAAAATGATGACTATGTAAAAACTCGTCATTCCCGCGCAGGCGGGAATCCAGGCCAGGCCTAACCAATTATAAACACTGGATTCCCGTTTCCACGGGAATGACGAAATGGGGGTCTCTCGGACTTTTTACGAATCCATCAAAAATGGTTTGCCCCAATTACCTTCTCCTCGGCAGATTGCAGAGAGGCTTAATCCTTGAATTGAGGAGTCCGTTTTTCCATATTGGATAGCACCGCCTCTACCTGGTTGGGTTTGCCGATAACGGTCTGCTGAAGGTCGGCCTCCATTTTCAACCCTTCGGCCACGGTGACCAGCCAGGCGGCGTTCAACAGTTTCTTGTCGGCCCGTATGGCATCCGGGGACTTGGAAGCGATTTCCCGGGCCAGTTTCATGGCCTCTTCGTAGGGATTTTCATTCACCCGGGTGGCCAGACCGAGGGCCACGGCCTCCGTCCCGGAAACGACCCGTCCGCTGTAGGTCAGTTCCTTGAGCACATCCAGCCGGACCAGATGGCGCAGCAATTGGGTGCCGCCCATGTCCGGGACCAATCCCCATTTGATCTCCATCACCGACAGTTTGGCATCCGGTGCGACGATACGAATATCAGCTCCCAGGGCCACCTGGAGCCCGCCGCCGAAGGCTACCCCATGAACGGCGGCAATAACCGGAACCGGAAACCAATGCCAGACAAAGGCCGGCTGCTGGGCATAGTTCGCTGGATTATCCGGCTCCGCCTTAAATAGATCGCGGTTCAGCTTCTCCCGGTCTGTTTTGGCCATGGCCTGAAAACTCATAAAATCCAAGCCGGCGCTAAAGGCCTTCCCTTCTCCGGACAATACTACCGCCCGAATGGCTTTGTTGGCGGCCAGCTCCTTTCCCGTAGCGGTTATGGCCTCGAACATGGCCGGATCAAGGGCATTCATCTTCTCCGGACGATTCAAACGGACATCGGCCACCCCATCCTCAATGGTATAAACAACACGCTCTGACATGTGGATCTCCTTTAGCAGGTCTTAATTTTTTGCAGTTAGCGATCAGCATTCAGCTCACCCATTATCATCAAAGGGTTTTGCTGAAAGCTAAAAGCTGATGGCTGACCGCTCCATCCGGAAGGGTGTCGTTTCCGGATGGATACTATTTAGGCCATTTTGTCCAGACGCGCCCTGGCTTCCATGGCCTCAGCCATGGTCCGCTTAATCAGATCGGCCACCGTTGGAATGTCTTCGATCCGGCCGATGACCTGACCGGCCGGATACATGCCTTCATTCAGGTTACCCTCCGACCAGCCTTTGCGGCTTACCTGGCCGCTGATCATGGGCATCAACTCTTCCAGGGTGGCGCCCTGGCGTTCCATTTCAATGATTTTTTCCGACCAGGGGGTTTTCAAAACCCGGGCCGGGTTCATCAACGATTCCATGACCAGTACGGTCTCCGCTTCCTGGGATTTGATGATCCTCTCTTTGAAGGCCGGATGGGCCGGACATTCCTGGGTAGCGATAAACCGGGTACCCATGTTGACCCCGTCGGCACCCAGGGCCAGGGCCGCAACCAGGGAACGGCCGTCACAGAAGCCGCCGCCGGCGATCAAAGGGATATCGACCTGGTCCGCGGCCTTGGGGATCAGGATCAGGGTGGTTACTTTTTCCATGCTGGGGTGTCCGCCGCATTCCGTCCCGACGATAGAAACGGCCGCCAGACCCAGGCGGGCCACTTTGGCTGCATCTCGCACCCTGGCGCATTTGTGAAAATGGACCAGGCCGGCCTCGGCGATCTGCTGCCGATAAGGTTCCGGGTTGCGTCCGGCCGTTTCCAGGATCTTTACCCCGGAATCGATGACGGTTTGAATCATCTCTTCAGGCGGGGAGGGCATCAAGGCCGGGAATAGGGAAACATTCACCCCGAAGGGCTTGTCGGTCATATCCCGGGTCTTTTTGATCTCGTCGAGCAGCTCCTGCCGTGTCGGGAAAGTGGCGGCAGGCAGACAGGCCAAGGCCCCGGCGTTGGCCACAGCGGCCACCAATTCGGCCCGGCTCAAGGCCTGCATCGTCCCACATTGAATCGGATACTCGATCCCGAATAACTCCGTCATTCTCGTCTTAAACATAGCGCCTCCATTCTTTCTTCGTCCGGATGCCGGACGGTTCAGTAGTTAATGGTTTTTAAATTCCGCTCCGGTATTTTCTCTATAAGTTTACTGGGCCGTAAAAACCGGCCGAAGATCATCCGGTCGAAGACCTCGTGGGGAGTGGTGCTTTTCGAGACCTTCATCTGCATCAACGCGCCCTCCCAACTGCTGATAATGAAATCCGTGGCCTCATTAATATCAATCGCCTCTGGAATCTCGCCTGATTTCCTGGCCTCCTCCAGATGAAAAGCCAGTTCTTTTTTCATGTCAGAAAAAACCTGGTTCAGTTTTTTCCGGAAATCGGGATTGCGATCCCCCATTTCCAAAGCCAGATTCCCGATAGGACATCCGCCTTTAAAACCGTTTTTGCGGAATGAATCGGCCTGCCATTTAAAGATCCTTCTGATTTTTTCAACCTGGGAGAGGTTCTCATCCTGATAAAATAAATCGGCCTTGGCCTTTAAAGCCTGGGCAAAATACTCAATAAGCTGCAGGCCGAAGTCCTCCTTGTTTTTGAAGTGGAAATAAAAGGATCCTTTCGGGACCCTGGCCGCCTCAAGTACCTCGGCCAGACCGGTGTCGAAAAAACCCTTTTGAAGGACGATCTTGGCGCCGGCTTTCAGGATTCGTGATTTGGCATCCATGTTTCGAACCAGAACCGTATTTCCTCTGAACGATTTCGTGTTATTTTTAAGTTGGTCTATAGTAGACCGGTCGTCTATGCATGTCAAATATTTTTTGGGGAGAAAATTTATAATAAGGCCATTCCCCCCTTTTAACCCGGATCCAACGTTGGAGTTGCTTTTATCCGAAGAATTTAAGATAATGACTAACCACGGATAGTTGAAAACCAAGGAGGTACGATTGATGCCCCATGTCATTATTAAACTGCATCCGGGAAGGACAGAAGAACAGAAAAAACGCCTGGCCGAGGCGATAACCAGGGATGTCATGGAAATCGCCCAATGCCCGGAAAAGACCGTTTCCGTGGCATTTGAAGAGATTGGGCCCGATGATTGGGCTGAAAAGGTCTACCGGCCGGATATCCTGAATAACGAGGCCAATCTCTATAAAAAGCCGGGTTATAATCCTTTTCAGTAATTTCCCGATCTCAAAAAGATGAACCGCTACTATTTAAATTAAGACGCAGATTTTCGCCGATACCCGCAGATAACTATTCTTTTTGGATTTTGGAATGGGTTTAAATCCGCAATCCGAATTCTGCAATCCGAATTCAGAGTAATCTGCGTCGATCTGCGTCCAAAAAGGAAATCCCTCTACTGTGAACATAACGCACCTACGGTGCGGACTTTAGAGATCCTTGACATAACATAGATCACCACCACAAGGGCACTGAAGTTCTGGCATTCGGTGTTTAGACCTTGGGGAAGGTGGGAAGGAATCAACCACGATATCCTCCACTT